>JACWEP010000001.1 GCA_014653375.1 Pelagibacterales bacterium SAG-MED48
GTGTTGCAGTAATCAAAGTTGGTGGTGCAACTGAAGTTGAAGTTAAAGAAAGAAAAGATAGAGTTGAAGATGCTTTAAATGCAACTAGAGCTGCTGTTGAAGAAGGAATAGTAGTTGGTGTTGGAACTCTGTTGTTTGCCTTTGGAATTGGACCTTGTATCGCTTTGAGTTTATTTTTAGTTGATAGATTGTTCAGTTAGGCAGCAGCGCCAGATTTTTCACTCTTTTTTCTATCGTGAGGATTAAGAATAGCTTTTCTTAGTCTAAGAGACTTAGGTGTAATTTCTAAAGCTTCATCAGTATTCAGCATACTTAATTGTTCAGCAATTGACATTTGTCTTACTGGAGTTAGTACAACATTTTCATCTGTACCTTGCGTTCTCATATTTGTTAATTGCTTGCCTTTCATAACATTAATAATCATGTCGCCAGGTTTTGGAGTTAGTCCAACAATCATTCCCTCATAAACAGGATCGTTATGAGTTACAAACATTTCACCTCTTGCTTGAAGGTTAAATATTGCAAATGCTACTGCTTTTCCAGTAGACATTGAGATTAAAGCACCGTTTTTTCTTCCATCCATTTCACCTTCAAATTTTCCATAACCATGAAAAATTCTATTTATTACGCCAGTACCCTTAGTTAAAGTTAAGAATCTGCTTGTATAACCCATTAGGCCTCTTGTTGGTGCGTGGAATACCAATCTTTTTTTATCTTTTCCAGTATCTTTAAGGTCAAGCAGTTTTCCTTTTCTTCTATTCATCGAGTCAATTATTTTTGATGAAAATTCTTCATCTAAATCAACCGTAATTTCCTCAATTGGTTCCAATTTGTCATCGTTTTCGTCTTTTTGGAATAATACTTTTGGAGGGCTCACTGTCATTTCAAAACCTTCACGTCTCATTTGTGTAAGTAAAATTTCAAGCATTAATTCGCCTCGACCACTAATAACAAAAGAATCGACATTTGCATTTTGGGAAAATGTAATACCAACATTATTTTGTGCCTCTGAAATTAATCTATCTCTAATTTGTGTACTTGTTAATTTTTTACCTTCAGTTCCTGCTAGAGGAGAACTATTAACACTTATGGTAATAGACATAGTGGGTGGGTCTATTGGGGTTGCAGGTATTGGATCATTTAATTCAGGATCACAAATAGTGTCAGCAACATTAGCTTTTTCTAGTCCAGCAATTACAACAATATCTCCAGCCTCTCCAACTTCAATTGGAACTTTTTTAGTTCCTTCGTATCTAAAAATTTTAGTTAATTTACCTTCGTCAACTTTTTCACCTTTAAGATTTATTGCTTTAATTGGTTGGTTAGCTTTTGCAGTTCCTTGAGATATTCTTCCAACTAGACTTCTTCCTAAAAAACTATCTGCGTATAATAAAGTAGATAGCATAGCAAAAGGTTTAGTTTTATCTAACTCAGCAGGCTTAACATGTTCAATAATCAAATCTAATAGTGGGTGAAGATTTTCTCTTGGACCATCTACTTCTTTACTAGCCCATCCAGATCTTCCACTTGCATATAAAACTGGAAAATCTAATTGTTCTTCATTTGCATCTAAGCTTACAAATAAATCAAAAGTTTCATCTAAAACTTCGTTTGCTCTTTGATCTGCTTTATCTAATTTATTTATTACAACAATTGGTTTTAATCCTTGTTTAAGAGCTTTGGCTAATACAAATTTTGTTTGAGGCATTACACCTTCTGCAGAGTCAATTAAGAGTAATGCACCATCTGCCATACTCAAAACACGCTCAACTTCAGCCGCAAAATCTCTGTGTCCAGGTGTATCTATAATATTTACTCTAGAGTCTTTCCAGTTAATTGAAGCAGGTTTAGCTAAAATTGTAATGCCTCTTTCTTTTTCTAGCTCTCCTGAATCCATCAACCTTTCATCAACCACTTCATTCTCTCTGAATGAACCACTTTGTTTCATTAGGTTATCAATCATGGTTGTTTTTCCATGGTCAACGTGTGCAATGATGGTGATGTTTCTGATGTTATTGCTCATAATTTGTGGCTCTTATACATTAATTCTTTGATTTAAAAACTTAAAAAAAGACAGTATTTATGGGGTAAATAGAAGTTAATAAAAAATTCATTTCTTGTGATTGTTTTAAAAACATATAGATATCGCTATGAAATTAGACGTATTAAAGGATTAAGAGCACATCTCCTTAAATTTTAAAAAATCTAAACATAAATGGAAAATTTTAAATTATTCAAAATAGAAGATTCGTTAAAAAATTCATTACAAAAAATGAATTTTACAAAGCCAACCCCTATTCAGGGTATGGCAATACCTGTTGCCTTAGAGGAAAAAGATATTTTAGGAACCGCACAAACAGGTACTGGTAAGACTTTAGCTTTTAGTATTCCATTAATTAATAAATTAATTTTAGATAAAAATGCCTTTGCGTTAGTTATGTGCCCAACAAGAGAGTTAGCTACTCAGGTAATGGCAGCAATCAAGAGTATTATTAGTGATAAAATTAATATTAAAACAGCTTTGCTGATTGGTGGCGAAGGTATGCAAAAACAACTTAGACAACTAGGAAATAGATCAAGAATAATAGTAGGGACTCCAGGAAGAATTAATGATCATTTAAAGAGAAAAAGCTTAAATTTATCAGCAACAAAATATTTAGTCTTAGACGAAACTGATAGAATGCTTGATATGGGCTTTACCCCACAAATTGAAATGATTTTAAAATTTGTGCCAAAAGATCACCAAACATTATTATTTTCTGCAACATTACCTCAAAATATTTTAAGAATTTCTGAAAGGTATCTAAATAAACCTGAGAGAATATCTACAGGAAATACTTCAGTTCCAATTGCAAAAATTAAACAGGAAACTCTTCAAGTTTTTAAAGAAAATAAATACGATGAATTAATTGATCAATTTTTGGCAAGAAAGGGTTCTATCTTAGTTTTTGTTAAGACCAAAAGAGGTGCTGACAAAATGGTTAAAAAGCTTAAAGAAGAGGGACATTCTGCTGATGCAATTCATGGTGATCTTCGTCAAAGCAAAAGAGATCGTGTTATCAATTCCTTTAGGAAAGGTTTAAAAAGAATTTTAATAGCAACCGATGTTGCTGCAAGAGGTCTTGATATCCCATTGATTCAGCATGTAATCAATTATGATTTACCCCAAGTTCCTGAGGATTACATTCATAGGATTGGAAGAACTGCAAGAGCTGGATCAGAAGGATCTGCATTAACTTTTTTGACATCAGATGACCGATCAATGTGGAATTCAATAAATAAATTAATTGATCCAAACTTTAAATCAGCACCAAGTGGATTAAGAAGAGATTCAAAAAATAAAAGAAGAGGCAAGAAGCCAAATAATAAAAAAAATAAAGCTAGAGAAGAAAAAAGATCTTATGGAAAAGGTAGACAAGATAGATCTTCAAATTTTAGAGTTAAACCAAAATCTTATAGTAAGGATAGATCAGACAGACCATTAAGAGATGGTGAGAAAAAAGGTTTTGGTTTTAAAGGGAAATCAAGTTTTAGAAATAAACCAAAATCTTATGGTAAAGATTTATCAGATAGACCTTCAAGAGATGGAGAGAAAAAAAGTTTTGGTTTCAAAGGAAAATCAATTTACTCAAAAAAAAATAACTCAAAACCAACTGGCTTCACAAACAATCCCAATTATTTTGGCAGAAAATCATCAGAAAATACATTTTCAGATTCAGAGAAAAGAAAAGTTGGTTTTAAGGGAAAGAAAAAATTCAAGAGCAGAAATAGCAGACCAAAAAACTTTAGTTTTAAAAAACACAGTAAAAAAAGAGCTAAATCTTAAGATTTTTTAGTCTTTTCTTTTTTTTGTTTTCTCTTTTCTTTCAGACTTAATTTCGGTTTTTTACTTACGCTAGAGTCTTTAAATGATTTTCCGCTATATCTTTTTGACATATCTTAATCTTATAACAGCTTAACAAAAAAAAAGGGCAGTAAAAACTGCCCTTTTTAAATTTTGAATTGAGTAGAAATGATTACATTCCCATGCCACCCATTCCACCCATGCCGCCCATTCCACCAGGCATACCAGCAGGCATTCCACCACCAGCATCTTTTTCTTCTGGTTTATCAGCAATCATTGCTTCTGTAGTTACAAGTAATCCAGCAATTGAAGCAGCATCTTGTAAAGCTGTTCTTACAACTTTAACAGGATCTATGATACCTTTTGCAAACATGTCAACATACTCTTCATTTTGAGCATCATAACCTTGGCTTTTTTTATTTTGCTCAAGTAGTTTTCCAACCACAACTGAACCATCAACTCCAGCATTTAAAGTTATTTGTCTTACAGGAGCCTGTAAAGCTTTA
Organism: Pelagibacterales bacterium SAG-MED48; assembly: GCA_014653375.1. Taxonomy (GTDB): domain Bacteria; phylum Pseudomonadota; class Alphaproteobacteria; order Pelagibacterales; family Pelagibacteraceae; genus Pelagibacter. The sequence goes on from JACWEP010000001.1 coordinate 4,351, forward strand.
GCTACTAACGCAACTCCAGATTTTTGATCATCTCCTTTAACTTTAAGTGTACTTAGTCCTTGTGAAGCATATAAAAGAGCACAACCACCACCAACTACTATTCCTTCTTCAACAGCAGCTCTAGTTGCATTTAAAGCATCTTCAACTCTATCTTTTCTTTCTTTAACTTCAACTTCAGTTGCACCACCAACTTTGATTACTGCAACACCACCTGCTAATTTAGCAAGTCTTTCTTGAAGTTTTTCTCTATCGTAATCAGATGTAGTTTCCTCAACTTGTTTTTTAATAGAATCACATCTTGCTGCGATATCTGATTTTTTACCACTACCACTAACGATTGTGCTGTTATCTTTATCAACTTTAATCTTTTTACAAGATCCAAGGTCTTCAAGTTTAACATTTTCAAGTTTAATCCCTAAGTCTTGAGAAATTACTTGGCCACCAGTTAGTATAGCAATATCTTCAAGCATAGCTTTTCTTCTATCACCAAATCCTGGAGCTTTAACAGCAACAACTTTTAATCCACCTCTTAGTTTGTTTACAACTAATGTAGCCAACGCTTCTCCCTCAACATCTTCAGAGATTATCATTAAAGGTCTACCTGATTGTACAACAGCTTCTAATAAAGGAACCATTGGTTGTAGGTTAGTTAATTTACTTTCGTGTAATAAGATATAAGGATTGTCTAACTCAGTTGTCATCTTATCACTGTTAGTGATAAAGTATGGAGATAGATAACCTCTATCAAACTGCATACCTTCAACAACATCTAGCTCAGTTTCAATTCCTTTTGCTTCTTCAACAGTAATAACACCTTCGTTTCCAACTTTTTGCATTGCTTTTGCAATCATTGTTCCGATTTCCTTATCACCATTTGCAGAAATTGTTCCAACTTGAGCAATTTCATCACTATCTTTAACTTTTTTAGCAGAAGCAATTAAGTTTTCTTTTACGTTTTCTACAGCTGCATCAATTCCTCTTTTAACATCCATTGGATTCATACCAGCAGTAACATACTTAATTCCTTCTTTAACAATAGCTTGAGCTAAAATAGTTGCAGTAGTTGTACCATCACCAGCTTCTTCATTGGTTTTGCTAGCAACTTCCTTAACCATTTGAGCACCCATGTTTTCAAATTTATCTTCAAGATCAATTTCTTTTGCTACAGAAACACCATCTTTAGTTATTCTTGGTGCACCATAAGATTTGTCCATTACAACATTTCTCCCTTTGGGACCTAAAGTAACTTTAACGGTATCAGCTAAAATATTGACACCTCTCATCATTGCCGCTCTAGCTTCAGCGTCAAATTTAATTATTTTTGCCATTTTACTTTCTCCTTTAAATTAAATTATTTACCTGAAATACCCATAATGTCAGACTCTTTCATTATGCTGTATTCTTTACCATCAATTTTGACTTCAGTTCCTGACCATTTGCCAAATAAAACTTTGTCACCAACTTTAACATCCATTGGAATTAACTTTCCATCTTCTGTTTTTGCACCACCACCAACAGCAACTACTTTACCTTCTTGAGGTTTTTCTTGGGCTGTATCTGGGATAATTATTCCACCAGCAGTTTTTTCGCTGCTGTCTAAAACTTCGATTAATACTCTGTCATGTAACGGTTTAAACTTCATAAATTCTCCTTTTAAATATGGAACTCATATAGATACTGCCTTAGCTATTTCAAGATAAGATAAGTAATAAGTTACTAAAAATGCTAGGAAATTGAGGATTTTATGGGTTATACCTTAAAATATGACTAAAAATATAGATATTGAGGGTTTAAGCTCAATTGCTGATAATTATGATCTTTTTTATATAGATCTATGGGGTGTTGTTCATAATGGAATAACACTAAATGAAAAAGCAATCATAGTGCTAAAAGAGTTATTAAAAATGAAGAAGGATTTTGTTCTTTTAACTAACGCACCAAGACCAATCCAACCCGTTAAAATATTCTTAGAAAAAATGGGAATGAAAGAAGAAATTAGAGAACACGTCTTTACCTCAGGTGAAGCAGCTCTTAATTATCTTAAAAAATTTTATTCTTTAGAAAAATTTTTTCATATAGGACCACCTAGAGATTTTGATTTATTTTATAACTTTAAAAATTATAAATCAGAGGATCTTGATAATAGTAAATACTTATTATGTACTGGTTTATTTGATGATCATGATACAGATTTAAACTTTTATAAAGAATTGCTTGAAAAACAAATTAGCAAAAAAATGATTTGTACAAATCCTGATTTAATAGTTGATAAAGGAGATAAAAGAGAGTTGTGTGCAGGATCAGTTGCAATGGTTTTTGAAAAAATGGGTGGTGAAGTTATTTACTTTGGTAAACCATACCCTGAAGTTTATAATCAATCTTTTGATAACAATAACAAAAAAATTTTATCTATTGGAGATAATTTAAATACAGATATTAAAGGTGCAAATCTTCTAAATTATGACTCTCTATTAATATCTAATGGTATTCATAAAAATGAAATAAAAGATAAAGGAATTGATGAGATATCAAAACAATATGAGTCAATCGTTAATTATATGCAATCAGATTTAAAATGGTAAAATTATATCAAAATTTTGATTTAAAAAAAAATGATAAAGGGTCAATAATTTTAATTGGTAATTTTGATGGCGTTCATTTGGGACATCAAAAATTATTTAAACAGGCTCAATTCTATAAAAAAAAATATAATTTAAAAATTGGAGTAGTAAATTTTAATCCAATGCCAAAAATGTTTTTTAATCAATCTTTAAAAAATTTTAGACTTTCAAGCATAAGTCAAAAAATAAATTTACTAAATAATCAGAATGTTGATTTTATTATTACAAAAAAATTTGATAAAGTTTTTTCAAAAACAAAATCAATTAATTTTATTAAGAATATTTTATCCCAAAAACTTGACGCCAAATTTATATTTGTAAGTAACAATTTTAGATTTGGAAATAAAAGAGAAGGGGATGTTAAGCTACTGATTGAAAACCAAAAAAAATATAATTATAAAGTAGTTAAGCCAAAACCTCTTACAGTAAACCATAAGATAGTATCCTCCTCTTTAATTAGAGGCTTTTTAGAAAAAGGTTTTTTAGAAAAAGCCAATAAACTTTTAAATAGAAAATGGTCTATAGAGGGAGTTGTTCAAAAAGGTAGACAAGTTGGAAAAAAAATTGGTTTTCCTACATGCAATATAGATATTAAGGATTATATCTTGGCAAATCCTGGAGTTTATGCTGTTAAGGTTTTAAGAAAAAATAATTCTAGATATATAAAAGGAATAGCAAATCTTGGCTATAGACCCACATTTAATCAAAAAAAATTATTATTAGAGGTCCATTTATTTAATTTTTCTGGCAATCTTTATAATAAGTATTTATCAGTTGAGTTTTTAAAATTTATAAGAAGAGAAAAGAAATTTAAAAATGTTAATCAATTAAGAGCTCAAATCAAAACTGATTTAAGTATCGCAAAAAAAGCAAAATGAGCAATTCACAAATAAATCTTCCAAAAACAGCTTTTTCTATGAAAGCTAATTTACCAGTAAGAGAGCCTGAAATTTTAGAGTATTGGAAAAAAATAAATCTTTATGAAGAATTAAGGAGCTGTAGTAAGGGCAAGGAAAAATTTGTTCTTCATGATGGCCCTCCATATGCGAATGGCAACATTCATATGGGTACTGCACTAAATAAAATTTTAAAAGATATAATTGTAAAATTTCATCAAATGGATGGTAAGGACTCTATATATGTCCCGGGGTGGGATTGTCATGGTCTTCCAATTGAGTGGAAAATTGAAGAACAATATAAAAAAAATAAAAAAAATAAAAATGAAGTACCGATTGTTGAGTTTAGAAAAGAATGCAGATCCTTTGCTGAAAAATGGATAGAAGTTCATAAAACTCAATTTAAAAGACTAGGAGTTATTGGTGATTGGGAAAATTATTATTCAACAATGAGCTTTGATGCAGAAGCACAAATTGTAAGAGAGCTAGGTAAATTTTTAAAGGAAGGAAGTTTATATAGAGGTTTTAAACCTGTCTTGTGGTCAACGGTTGAAAAGACTGCTCTTGCTGATGCTGAGGTTGAATATCAAGATCATAAATCAGATACAATCTATACATCATTTCCTGTAAAGTCATCTAATATTAAGGAACTAGAGGGTAGTGAAATTATTATATGGACTACAACTCCATGGACAATACCTGCAAATAAAGCTTTAGCCTACAATGAAGCTCTTGATTATATGTTGATAGAATTAAATGATGATGGTGATTTTAAAAATAGAAAAATAGTAATTGCAGAAGCTTTATTGGAATCAGTTATTAAAGATTCTTCAATAAAAGATTTTAAAGAAATAAAAAAATTTAAAGGTAAAGATCTTATTGGTACTATCTGTAATCACCCTTTTTTTAATCTGGGTTATGAACATGAAATTCCGATGTTGGAAGCAAGGTTTGTTACAACAGAACAGGGAACAGGTATTGTTCATTGTGCACCAAGTCATGGTCCTGATGATTTTAATTTATGTTTGAAGCATGGAATTAAAGCCATTGAAACAGTCGATGGTGATGGAAAGTATACAAAAAATGTTCATTTATTTGAGGGTAATCATATTTTTAAGGCTAATCCTATCGTTATAGAAAAACTGAAAGAACAAAAAAAATTATTAGCAAATGGAGAACTAGTTCACTCTTATCCACATTCATGGAGATCTAAAGCTCCGCTTGTTCATAGAGCAACACCTCAATGGTTTATATCCATGGAAAGTCACAAATTAAGAGATAAAGCATTAAAAGCTCTTGATGAAACTACTTTTTATCCTAGCAAGGGAAAAGATAGATTAAAAGCAATGATAGAAACTAGACCTGACTGGTGTGTTTCTAGACAGAGAGTTTGGGGAGTTCCTCTTCCAATTTTTATTAATAAGAAAACAAAAGAAATCTTAGTTGATGATGAGGTTAATTTAAATATTGCAAATATTTATGAAAAAGAAGGCTCAGACTGCTGGTTTTCAGACAATCCACAAAGATTTTTAGGCGAAAAATATAAGGCTGAAGATTATGATAAACTTAGCGATATAGTAGAGGTGTGGTTTGATAGTGGCTCAACTCACTCATTTGTTTTAGAAAAAAGAGAAGATTTAAAGTGGCCAGCATCAATGTATTTAGAGGGATCAGATCAGCATAGAGGGTGGTTTCATTCATCACTTCTTGAATCTTGTGGAACCAGGGGTAGAGCACCGTTTGAGTCTATTTTATCACATGGTTTTGTTGTAGATGGCAAAGGTTTAAAAATGTCAAAATCACTTGGCAATGTAATTGCTCCAGAGGATATCTTAAAAAAATATGGAGCTGATATTTTAAGAATTTGGGTAGCATCATCTAATTATGCAGAAGACCTAAGAATTGATCACTCTATTTTAGATCAACATGCTGATTCTTATAGAAAAATTAGAAATACATTCAGGTACTTACTTGGAAATTTAAATGACAATTTTGAAAAAATTGATTTAGATAAAATAGATACAACTCATTTGCCAGAGCTAGAACAGTTCATGCTTCATAAGATATATTCATTAAACTCAAATTTTAAAAATTATTTTAATAATTATGATTTTCATAATTTATATAAAGAATTATTAAATTTCTGCACTGTTGATTTATCAGCTTTTTATTTTGATATAAGAAAAGATACTTTGTACTGTGATCCATTAGACTCAAAAAAAAGACAATCAACAATTTTATTATTAAATGTAATTTTAAATTCTTTATTAAAATGGTTTGCACCAATTCTTTCATTTACAACTGAAGAAATCTATAAATTACTTCTTGACGATAATAAAAGTATACATTTAGAACAATTTTTAAAATTTCCAGAAAATTTTAAAAACGATAAGCTTAATCAAAAATGGTTAGATCTTATTAAGATAAGAAATATATGCAATATTAGCATTGAAGAAAAAAGAGTATCCAAAGAAATTGGGTCAAGTTTAGAAGCAAAATTAGTAATAAATTTAGATAAAAAACTATCTAAAATTACTAAGAATATTGATTTTTCAGAGCTATGCATTACATCAAGTGCTGAAGTTATTTATAATGAAAACTCAGAAACAAGTGCTCTAACGAGTAAGGCAAAAGGTTCCAAATGTCCAGTATGTTGGAAAATTACCGAAGAAGCCTGCTCAAGAAAAGCTTGTCCAAAACATTCTGAATGATAATTAAAAATTTAACAAAAAATTTTTATATTAATTTATTTATTATATTTTCAATTTTTATAATTGATAGGATTACAAAAATTTATGTAGTTAGCGTTAATAGCAAAAATTCATATGAAGATTTATATTCATCAAAATTTTTGAACATACATCTTATTTGGAATGAAGGGATTGCATTTGGTCTTTTTTCATTTAATTCAAATAACTTATATAATTTGTTAACTTTAATTATTTCAATAATAGTAATTATTATTTTAAAAATGATTATTAGTAGTTATGGCATTAAAAAGTATGGGCTAATGATGATATTTGGAGGTGCTTTAGGAAATCTATTTGATCGTATTTTTTATAAAGCCGTTCCAGATTTTATTGATTTTCACATAGGTGAGTTCCACTGGTTTGTCTTTAATGTAGCCGATATATTCATTACTATAGGTGTGATTATTATGATAATATTTGAGTCAATTTTAAATGGGCAAAAAAAAAATGAACATATTTAAAAAATTTATTCTTCTAAATTTTATTCTTTTATTAGTTTCGTGTGGTACGGCAAAAGATGCATTCATAAATCAAAAAAAGAGAAGTACAGATGAATTTTTAGTAGAAAAAAAATCACCACTTGTAATGCCACCAGATTATAACGAATTACCAATCCCAAAAGAAAAAATAGAGCAGACAGATATAAATGAAAATGAATTTAAAACTTTAATAACTCAGAAAAATCAAGACACTAAATCTGACAGTAATGAAGATGTTAATAAAAATTTTGAGGAATTGTTATTGGATAAAATTAAGAAAAATTAATGCTTACATCAAGAATTTCTTTTAAAAATTTTAAATTAACAAAAAAAAAATCCCCACTAGTTAAAAAAAAACTCTTAGCATTAATTAAAGAAAAAAATGAAATTATAAAATCGTTAACTAAAGATTATAAAAATAATTTTAATTATAAAAGCTTAAAAAAATTTAAAAACTCTTTAGAATATAGAGTTATAGGAATGGGAGGATCCTCATTAGGAGCTCAAGCAATTTATGATTTTTTAAATTTTAAAATAAAAAAAAAATTTTTTTTTGTTGATAATTTAAAAAAAAACTACTCAAAAAAAAATAAAAATTATACTAATTTAGTTATTTCAAAATCAGGCAATACAATCGAAACAATTGTAAATGCAAATCTTTTAATTAAAAAAAAAGATAAAAATATCTTCATTACCGAAGATAAAAAAAATTACCTTCATATTCTAGCTGAAAGATTAAAAGCTGATATTGTCCATCATAATGATTATATTGGTGGAAGATATTCAGTTTTATCAGAAGTTGGTATGTTGCCTGCCGAGTTAATGGGTTTAAATGTAAATAATTTTAAGCAACTTAACAATTTAATTAAAAATAAAAACTTTTTTAACGCTTTAATTTCAAATGTTAGCTCAACACTTTATTTTATTAAAAATAAAAAATTTAACTCAGTAATAATTAATTATGATGAAAAATCAGAAAATTTATTTAAATGGTATCAGCAATTAATCGCAGAAAGCTTAGGTAAGCAAAATAAGGGTTTATTTCCTATTATCTCCAGTATGCCAAAAGATAATCATAGTGTGATGCAACTTTATTTGGATGGTTTTAAGAATAATTTTTTTACCTTTTTTTACGTAAATGAACATAAATCTGAAAAATTAAATAATAGCCAGATACTCCCAACTAAGGATTATTTAAAAAACAAAAATCTGCAGGACATAATTTTTGCCCAAAAAAAAGCTACAGAGAGTATTTTTAATAAAAAGAATATACCCTTTCGAAGTTTTGAAATTAAAAAAAGAAATGAGAAAACTTTAGGGGAATTGTTTTGTTTTTTTATTTTAGAAACAATTTTGATTGGAAAGTCATTAAATTTAAACCCATATGATCAACCAGCTGTAGAATTAATAAAACAAGAAACTAAAAAATTATTAATTTAAATTTGTTAGAAATATAATTTTCGAAATACCATATTTTTTTTCATCAATAATTTCAAAGTTTTTTGGTAGGGAATTTTGTTCATTTTTATGTCTATGAACTATAATTATTCCATTTTTCTTAAGGATTTTTTGTTCGTCAATATCAATTAATACTTTATCTAAATTCTTATTTCTGTAAGGAGGGTCTAAAAAGATAATATCAAACTTATCCTCCAGTTTTAAAAATATATCACTATTATATATATCTTTTTCAATGATCATATAATTTTCAATAGATTGTAAATTTTTTAAATTTTTTTTTAAGATTGGTAAAACACCACTATAATTTTCAACAAAAACTACTTTTTTTGCATCTCTGGATAAACACTCAATACCAAAAGAGCCCACACCAGAGAATAAATCTAAAACATTTGAATTTGATAAGTTTACCTTTAATTTATTTGAATGTTTAATAATATTGAATATTGACTCTTTTGTTAAATCTTTTAAAGGTCTTGTTTTGATGTCTTTAGGATCAGAAATTTTTTTACCTTTAAATGACCCAGATATAATGCGCATTAATCTATTACTTTATACCCAATATCTTTTCTATAAAAACCACCTGTCCAATTTAATTTATCTAAATTTTTTATTATATTTTTCTTTGCGGTAGTAAAATTGTCAGAAATTGATACAAAATTTAAAACTCTACCACCAGTAGCATAAATTTTATTATCCTTTTTTGTTGTTCCAGCATGAAATAAATTTTCATTAATATCTAATTTAATATTATCTAAGTTTTCTATTTCTATATTTTTTTTAAATTCATCAGGATAGCCTTTAGAACACATGACAACACATATACTTTTTTTATCAGACCAATTAATCTCAATTTTATCAAGCGTTTGATCACAACACGCCAATAAAATATCTGTTAAGTTAGTTTGAAGTTTTGGAAGAATTGTTTGGCATTCTGGATCACCCATACGAACGTTGTATTCAATTAAATAAGGCTCATCATTAACAATCATTAAACCTGCATATAAAAAACCCTTATAATTTGTTCCAAGTTTTGAGAGACCCAACAAAGTTGGCTGAATAATTTTTTTTAAAATTTTTTCTTCTAATTGATTGTTTATCAATCTTGAGGGAGAGTATGCACCCATTCCTCCGGTATTCTTGCCTTTATCTCCTTCAAGAACTCTTTTATGGTCTTGTGCAGTGTCAAAACTTTTTATAGTTTTTCCATCACTAATTATAAAATAACTCATTTCTTCACCTTCTAGAAATTCTTCAATTAAAATTTTTTTAGCTACGCCAAATTTTCCATTAAATATTTCTTCAATAGCCATACTAGATTCTTTCTCATTATTACAAATATAAACACCTTTACCTGAAGCTAAATTATCAGCTTTTATTACGCTAGGATATTTAGAACTATCTAAAAATTTTTTTGCATCTATTTTATTGTTTAGGATTCCAAATTTAGCTGTTGGAATATTGTATTCTTTACAAAGTTTTTTTGTAAAAATTTTTGAACCTTCAAGTTGAGAGGCTATTTTATTAGGTCCAAAAACCTTAATGTTAAATTTTTCTAAATAATCGACTACTCCATTAACTAATGGTTGTTCGGGCCCAACAACTACTAAGTCAATTTTGTTTTCATTTAAAAAATTATAGAGATTGTCAAAGTCATTAATATCTAGATTTATGTTTCTAGCAATTTCAGAGGTACCAGCATTCCCAGGTATACAATAAATTTTTTCTATTTTTGCAGACTTAGAAATGGATACTGCTAATGCGTGTTCTCTTCCACCACTTCCTAAAATTGCAATTTTCATAATAATATTTATATATCTTATAAATGATAAATAAATTAGCTAAACTAAAATTTTTACCTAACAATTTTGAAATTATTGAAGAGGGAGACCATGTAATTTGTGCGATTTCAAAAAAAAAAATACCCTTAGAAAATTTAAATTATTGGAATGTAGATAAACAAGAAGCTTACTATTCGTATATAGAGTCTTCAATTGAGCGTGAAAAAAAAAATTAGATTACTAATCTTTCCATCTGTTGTGAGTCCAAATCCACTGATCTATATTTCTTAGAATCATTCTTTCTAATAAATTATTAAGATATTTAGTTATTTCTAGAACAGATTTATTTTTATCTATTTTAATTGGCTTTGAAACAAACATCTTAAAATAATTATTTTTTCTTCTTTCAATATAAACAGGAACTAATTCACAGTTATATTTTTTTAAAAGTTGAGCAGGTATAGTTGTTGTAGTTGCTTGATTATTAAAAAAATCAATTTTTTTACCCTCCCTAACGCGTTGATCAATCATTATTGCTATAGACTTTCCTTTAATTATGTTTTTAATTATTTCACGGCTACCAGCCCTACCTTTTTTAATCTGATTTTTGCAAATATTTTCAGTTCTGATTTGTTCCATAGTTTTATTTAAAAAAAAATTATTAAGTGGTCTGTAAATAGTAGCCAATTCAATTTCTGCCTTTTCAATTTGCATAGCCATTAGTTCAAAATTATTAAAATGACCTGAAATAAAAACAGCTCTTTTTTTTGTTTTTTTTAAATTGTTTAAATGCTCTAGACCTTCTATGGAAATATATTTTTTCAATTTATCATTTCTAAAATTTTTAAGGTGAACATATTCAGCAAAAATTCTTCCATAATTACCTAAAACATCTGAGGCTATTTTTTCAAGATTATTTTGTTTTTGAAGGTTTGCTTTTTGTAAATTTTTTATAATTAGTTTTTTTGATCTAAATATTGGGCCAATTATTTTTCCAATTAAAAATCCTAAATTTGATGAGTATTTATAACCAATAATTTTAAAAAAAATAAACAAAACCTTTATTAAAATAAATTCTATAAAGTAGACTATTTTTTTCATAACTTAGTTATTAAAATTTTTTTTAAATTTTTAATATTCTTAATTTCTAGCTTAATTTTTAAAAATTTAATATTTTTTCTTTCTAATTTGTTCAAACGAAAAAAATCTTTCTCAGTAGTAATTAAAGAAAGGTTTTCTTTTTTTGCTTTTATTTTTAATCTAGTTATTTCTTTACTAGGTATTTTGTAGTGATCTGGATAAATCACTTTTTCTTTAACAGAAAATTTGTACTTAATTAGAGTTTTTTCAAATTCATGAGGATTACCAATCCCACAAAACATTAGATATTTTTTTTTTAAATTAAATTTATTTAAATTTTCTTGTTTATATTTTCCTTTAAAAATTTTAAGATTTTTATTAATGGACTTAAGTTTTAAATAAAGTTTTTTATTCTCTGTCTCTCCATTTAAGAATGCAATATCATATTTTTTTAACCGATTTAAGTTTTCTCTTAAAGGGCCAGCTGGTAATAAATATTTATTTCCCAATCCATCTTCTGTATTAAAGCAAACAATTTTTAATCCATAATCAATACTTTTTTGCTGCAATCCGTCATCAAGAATTGCTAATTCAAATTTTTTTTTTGATGCTAAATATAATGCTTTTTCTCTATCATTTTCACTTATGACTGCCCCTTTTGTTTTTAACAAATTTATTTCATCTAATTGGTCTGGGTAATTTTTTTTTATGAATATTGTTTTGAATTTTTTCTTAAGTAATTTTTGAATTTCAATTGCCAAAGACGTTTTTCCTGTACCGCCAAGGTATATGTTGCCTATGCATATTGTTTTAATAAAAAACTTTTTTTTGTAAGATAATTCTTTAAATATATTTATTGTTAACGTAATGATTGAAAGTGGATAAAGTAATAATGAAATAAAATTTTTAGATTGCCAAAATAAGGGTTTTACAAACTTCATGTTAAATACTTATTAATGTAAAATAGATTCTTGTCTAGAATTTGCTTTCCAATTTTAGTTATTTTATTAATATTTTGCTCGTTATTTTTGTGGTTTAACTTTTTGATTATAGCTCGTTCCATTTTTAAAATACTGGAAGTAGTAGATGACATTTTATTCTTCTTTAAAAAAGAATATATCTCTTTAAAATTATCAACATGTGGGCCATTAATTATAAAATTTCCAAACCTTGCTGGTTCTAATGGATTTTGTCCACCATGAGCAATTAAAGACCCACCCACAAAAGCTACATTAGTAAGGCTATAAAATTTAGATGAAATCCCATAACTATCTACCAAATATATATCAGTATCAATTTTAAGCTTTTGATTTGAAGAGTGGGCTATTGTCTTTAAACCAAGTTTATTCATATCATTAATTATCTCAGATGATCTATTTATATGTCTTGGGATAATAATTGTAATAATTCTTTTATTGAATTTTTTCAGTTCTTTATGTAATTTTCCTAAAAAAATTTCTTCACTTTTGTGAGTGCTAGCTGCACACCAAGTTTTAAAATTTTTAAATTTACTTTTTAAATCTTTGCTATCTATTTTTTCTAGATTTTTTTTCCCATAATATTTAAGATTGCCTGCAACTTTAATATTTTTTACTTTCATTAATTTTAGATATTTTAAAGTTTCTAAATTTGATGGTAGTGCTAAGGTAATTTTACTAAATACTTCTTTTGCAAAATTAGGAAAAATTTTCCATCTATTTAAAGTTTTTTTAACTATTCTTGCGTTTAAAATAATTATTGGAATTTGTTGTATTTTTAAGTTTTTATACATATTTGGCCATATCTCAGAATCTACAAAAATTGCCAGTTCTGGTTGCCAGTATTTTATAAATCTTTTTGTTAAAAAATTATTGTCTAATGGAAAATAAACATGAAAAGTTTTTTTCAATTTTAGTTTAGTAAATATTTTTGCAGAACTGGTTGTCGTAGTTGTTAAAATAATACTTTTAATCTTTTTATTTTTTTCAAATTTTTTGATTATAGGAATTACACTCATTAGTTCGCCTATACTCGCAGCATGTATCCAGAGTTTATTCTTAATTTTTTTTTTTGAGTATATACAAATTTTTTCTTGAAATCTTAATGGATCTTCTTTTCCTTTTAATATTCTATAGAAAAAAATTATTGGTGAAATAACAACAACTAGATTAGTTAATACAGCGTAAAAAAGATACATTAATTATGTTTTATCTGTCTTTGGTAATAATTTTTATAAATTTTTGACTTATCTAAAAGTTCATCATGTTTTCCAGAGTCGATAATTTTGCCATTATCAACTACATAGATATTGTCTGAATTAAGTATTGTTGAAAGTCTATGAGCAATTACTATTGTAGTTTTGTTTATAGTTAACTTATCTAGTGCTTTTTGGATCTTTTCCTCGGTATCAGAGTCTAATGATGATGTAGCTTCGTCTAATAATATTATTCTACTATTTTTTAAAAAAGCTCGTGCAATTGATAATCTTTGTTTTTCTCCTCCAGATAATTTTACTCCATTTTCACCAATCATAGTTTCAAAACCATTTTCTAAATTATCTATAAACTCATCACACATAGATAATTTTGCAGCTTCTAAAATATCTTCTTTATAGGCATCTGGTCTTGCATATTTAATGTTATTTAAAACAGTATCGTCAAATAATGTAGTATTTTGATCAACTATAGAAATTTGATTTCTTAGAGACATTAAATTCACTTTAGATATGTCCTGATTATCAAAATATATATTTCCGCTAGTTGGTAAATAAATTCTAGGTATCATATTCAGCAAGGTAGATTTTCCAGATCCACTGTGACCAACTAAAGCTGTCATTTTTCCACCAGCAAATTTTACAGATATATTTTGTAGAACTTTATTTTCAGGATTAGACTTATAGGAAAAATTTATATTATCTAAAACTATATTACCTTCTTCAATAGTTAGTTTTTCACCTTGCTCGTTTAAATTGATTTCATTTTTAATATCAATAATTGGGAGAATTCGCTCTGCAGCTGAAAAACCTTGCGAAATTGCAACATTTACTTTTGTAAGTGTTTTTACAGGTTGATAAGCCAACATCATTGCGGCTAGAAAAGAGAAAAAATTGTTAATTGCTAGTTCGCCACTTATTATTAATTTACCTGAATAAAATATTAAAGCAGCAATCATTATACCTGTTAAAATTTCCATGATGGGTGCAGATCTAATGTATACGGCTGCAATTTTTGCAGATTTTTCTTTTAAATCATTTACAAATTTTTCAGATCTAGATTTTTCAAAATTTTCTCTTTGAAAAATTTTTATAATTTTGTGATTTTTAAACAAATCAATTAAGTACCTATTTAAATCTCCAGATTTTTCTTGTGCTTGAGTGGTGACTTTACCCATTCTTTTTCCAAGAATTTTTGCAGTTATAGTGGCAAGAGGTATCATAATGATTGCAATTAAAGATAGTTTCCAATTTTGAAAAAACATCACACAAAGCAAACCTACTAATGTAAGTCCATCCTTAAAAATACTTAAATAGGCCTCAGATAATAATCTTGTTATTTGCATAACATCAAAGTTTAGATTTGAGATATATTTACCCGAATGTTTGTTTTCAATAATTTCTGTATCCGCTTTAATAAATGATTTAAGCATATCAGTTTGTAACATTTTTTTGACTTCTTCAGACACGTTAATCATTATTAATTTTGCAAAGTAAAGAGAGACTCCTTTTGCACTAAAAGCAATTATGATAGCCAGAGGAATTAAGATTATTAAAGTTTGATCTTTATTGATAAATATTTTTTCTATTGCTGGATCAAGGAGCCAAGCTGTTGCTGATGTACTTGCGGCTACAATTACAGAAAAAAAAGCAGCTAGGATAATCTTACTTATGAATTTACTCGTGTAATTTTTATAAAGCCTTTTAAATATTTTTGATTTTATCATTTTCTTAAATTAATTTACCTACTAGAATATTTGTAAAAATAATTAGTCCTAAAATATTGTTACTTTTAAATTTAATCAGACAATCAAGTGATAAATTTGTATTTAATCTTGATATTTGAAATACTAAGAGATGTAAAATTGGCACAATCATAAATAAAAAATAATATATTTTAAAATTCATCAATATACCGATTAAAAATAGCGAAATAATAAACATGCAATATGAAAAAAATAGAAATTTTTTTGGGTCATTTTTAAATTTTATTGAAGTTGACTTTACTCCTATTATTTCGTCATCTTTAATATCTTGAAATCCATAAATTGTGTCGTAACCCAGTGTCCAAAATATGGCCCCTAAATAAAATATTATTGGAATTATTGAAATTTCACCATTAATCGAGATCCAGGCTAGAACCAATCCGTAGTTAAATGTAATACCTAGAAATAATTGAGGCCAATAAGTAATTCTTTTCATTAATGGGTAAGTAAATGCTAGTGGCATTGAAATTAAAGCCATCAAGATTGTGAATTTATTAAAGTTGATTAATACTAAAAAAGCAATTCCACATAATATAAGAGCATAAGTAGAGGCATGTTTAACAGAAACTTTACCAGAAGCGATGGGCCTATTTTTAGTTCGTTCAACTTTTTGATCAAAATTTTTATCAGCAATATCATTTACAATACACCCTGCAGAGCGCATTAATATAGAGCCAGATAAAAAAAGTGCAGAATAAAAAAAGTAATTAAATAAATTGGAGTTAAAATCATAAACTAATGTTAACCCCCAGAGACATGGCCAAAATAAAAGCATAAACCCGATTGGTCTTTTTAATCTAGTGAGTTCTATAAATAAGTTTATTTGGTTCATATTTTACTTGTAAATAACAAAGGCTAGTTTCATAATCAAACTGATTCGTATGAATATAGATTACACAGTCACAGCTCTTATGTTTCCAGCAATTCCTTTGTTGATGGGTGTTTATAGCAATAGATTTCATACATTAAGTGGTCTAATTAGAAAAATTCACGATGCGCATGTATTTGAAAAACACACACCACCTGAGTGGAAAGCACAATTTATTAATTTGAATAAAAGAATTAGTCTTTTAAAATTTACAATATTGTTTGCAGCTTTTGGATTTCTCTTTAACATGCTTACTGTATTTGGTCTTTATTTAAATGAAATATTTATAGCTAGATTAATTTTTGGATCTTGTTGTTTATCTATGATTATTTCAATTATTTTTTTTATAATAGAAATTCAAATCTCCACCCGAGCTTTACAGCTTCATATGTCTGATATGGATATTGATCAAGAAATAATGTAGTTATGGAAGTATAACCACAGGACCAGTTAATAATCTTGCCTCTAAATCTTCATGGGCTTTTTTTACTTCAGTTAAATAATATTTTTTAAAGACTTCTACTTTTATTTTCCCTGATAAAATTGCGTCAAAAACTTTTGTAGCTGAGTCTTCTAATTCTTTTCTTGTTACTGTGTAGTGTGCTATTGAAGGTCTTGTAAAAAAAAGACCCTTAGCATTTATATGTTTTTTAATATCAAGTGTATGAACGTAGCCAGATGCATTTCCAAAAGCTACCATCATTCCTCTAATCTTTAAACATTCAATAGACCCTTCAAAAGTTTTTGCACCCACGCCATCATAGACAACATCAATTCCATTTTTTCCAACTATTTTTTCAACTTCTTCAACAAAATTATTATCAGTATAATTAATTACATGGTGACACCCATTTTTTTTAGCAATAGCTTCCTTTTCTTTTGAACCAACAGTCCCAATTACAGTGCATCCAATTGCATTTGCCCACTGGCATAAAATTTGTCCAACACCACCAGCTGCAGCATGAAATAATACTTTATCACCTTTTTTTACTGCATAACTTCTATGAAGTAAGTATTCTGCTGTTATTCCTTTTAACACTATGCATGACGCAATTTCATTTGAAATTCCATCTGGAACAATTACTAATTTTTCTTGTGGCATTATTTGTTTTTCTGAATAAGCACCTATAGGCATTGATGCATGACTTACTCTGTCTCCAACTTTAAACAAATCTACTTCAGAACCAATTTCCTCTATTATTCCACATGCTTCAAGCCCAATACCGCTTGGAAGTGGGATGGGGTATAATCCCGTTCTATGATAAACATCTATGTAGTTAACAGCGATAGATAAATTTTTTATTAAGACCTCTTTTGGACCTGGTTTTCCAATTTCTATATCTGATAACTCTAAAACTTCAGGACCACCAAATTTTTGTATTTGTATTGTTTTCATTATTTAACAAATGTATCATTATGATAATCTTGCACTGCTTGCAAGATTTCTGCTTTAGTATTCATCACAAAAGGCCCCCCTCTAGCAATTTCTTCATTAATAGGTTTTCCTGAAATCACTAAGAACTTAGCATTTGATTTAGCTTTCACAGTTAAATCCTCTCCTCTAGTTAATAGTATTAAAGTACTATCTTTAACATTGTCATGCTTATTTTTGCCAATTTCAATTTCACCGGTCACTAAATAAATAAAAGTATTATGGGTTGACAGTAATTTGAAATTAAATTCTTTATCTTTATTTAATTCAACATCAAAATAAACTGGTTCGACGTTATGACCTTTAACAGGGCCCTCGGCATTTTCAAATTTTCCCGCAATCACTTTGACAGTTTTATCATTATCTTTATGAACACTCATTTTGTCTGCATCAATATAAATATATTCAGGCTTACTCATCTTCAATTTAGCGGGCATATTTATCCATAATTGAAAACCATGAAGTTTGCCTTCTTTCATCGCTGGCATTTCAGAATGAATTATTCCACTACCTGTCTTCATCCATTGAACATCTCCTGCAGTCATTCTACCTTCACCACCAGTGCTATCTTTATGTTCAAAATCTCCAGCCAACATATAAGTGACTGTTTCAATTCCTCGATGAGGGTGGGGCGGAAAACCCGCAATATAATCTTCACTATTTTCTGATCTAAACTCATCTAACATTAAAAATGGATCAAAGTAATTTGGCTCAACACCAATACTTCTTTTTAATTTTACACCAGCACCATCTGATGCTGGAATAGGGTCAATAATTTTACTTACTTCAATATGTTTCATAATTTAGAAGTAGTTAATAAATTTCTAATTTCAATGTTACTTTTTATTATGTGATCCATCACAAAAAGGCTGATTATCTGTTTGTTTACATGAACAAAAAAACTTTTTTTTAGTTTCTTCAGCTTTATATATGACTGGGTTAAACTCAGTTCCTTCATGAGAGTCATCACAAAAAGGCTGATTTTTCGATTGGCCACATGCACACCAATAATAAGATTTACCTTTTTCTACTTCAACTGCAATTGCACTATTTCCTGCTCTTTGTCCTTTAGTCATTTTACCCTTTCGATTAAAAAATTAAATTATATCAATTAATTTTTTTAAATTTTCAATTTCATTTTGAGGTTTATAATCAAGATTATCAAAAATATTATTATTTCTGTTTACCCAAACAGAATTAAAACCAAAATTACCTCCACCAGATACATCCCAAGTATTGGCACTTAAAAAAGTAACCTCATTTTTTTCAATATTATATTTGTTTACTGGCATATCGTAAACTTTAGAATCTGGTTTATAAATTCCGACTTCTTCTATTGAAAAAAGATCATCAAATAAATTATCTAAATTATTGCTTTTAACTAATTGATTAAGAAGGGCAGGTGTACCATTTGAAAGGATAGCAAGCTTAAAATTTTTTTCTTTAAGTAATTTTAAAACTTCAGGTACTTCTTCAAAAGGTGATAAAATTTTATAAAGATCTAATAATTCATTTCTCATCGAAGAGTCTATTTTGTAAGCTTTCATAGACTTATCCAAACTATCTTCAGTCACTTGCCAAAAGTCTTTATGTCTTTTCATTAAACTTCTAAGCCAAGTATATTCTAGCTGAGTGGTTCTCCAATAATTTGCAAAACCTTCCCACTTATCACCAATTTTATCTTTACATTTTTCTGCAGCTGAGTTGACATCAAATAAAGTGCCATATGCATCAAAAATTATTGCTTTAATATTTTTCATAAACTAATTTATTAATATGAGTAACATTAGATTATTTTTTCAAAAAAGTTTATCAATTAATTTAAAGGACAAGCTTGATAAATCCCAATCTCACTACATTTCTAAAGTTATGAGAATTAAAGAAAGTGAAGTCTTTTCTTTATTTAACAGTAATGGAGAATGGGAAGCAAAAATCTTAAATATTTCAAAAAGCTTAGTTGAATTCAGTATTACAAAACAACTAAGACAAAAAGAATATCCTAAAGAGCTATGGTTGGCTTTTTCACCCATCAAATCAAATTATTTTAATTTTATGATTCAAAAAGCAACTGAGTTAGGAGTTACAAAGTTTTTGCCTATTATTTTTGATCGAACAGTTGTTAGAAAAATAAATAAAGAGAGATTGGAAAAAGTTATTATAGAAGCTGGCGAACAATCTAATCGAATTAATATTCCATCTATCGAGGAGCCTAAATCATTAAAAAAATTTTTAGATGATAAAAAAATGGATTTAATTTTCACAGATCTTAATTCAAAAACAAATAAACTAGATTTAAAAAAACTTACTAATAACCCAAGTTGTGTTATTGTTGGTCCAGAAGGGGACTTTTCTGAGACTGAAAGAGAAGAGATTCTTTCATATAAAGGTGTTCAGGCTATTAAAATTAATGAAAATATTCTTAGATCAGAAACTGCAGTTATTTCAGCTCTATCAATCATAAATTACGCAATTAATTGATATTTTGTCGCGAAAACTAAAGTGTAATTTTTTAAAAGACGATCTATATAGTGTTAAAAAATGAAAAAAATTTTATATATATTTCTATCTATATTCGCTGCTACTGGTGCATTAGCTAACCAGCCAAAAAATTGGCAATTAGGTTTTCAAGACCCTGCATCAGATGGTATGAGAGATATTGTTAGTTTTCACAATAACCTTTTATTACCGATAATAATTGCGATTAGTGTGTTTGTTCTATTTTTAATGATTTATGCTTGCATTAGATTTAGAGCTTCAAGAAATCCTAATCCATCAACTACAACACACAATGTTACAGTTGAAATTTTATGGACATTAATTCCATGTTTAATATTAATTGTAATGGCAGTTCCATCATTTAAAATTTTATACAAACAAGACACAATTCCAAAAGCTGATGTTACTGTTAAAGCAATAGGTTATCAATGGTACTGGGGATATGAATATCCTGATGAAAATATTATTTTTGAGTCATACATGATTGAAACTAAAGACTTAAAAAAAAATCAACCAAGATTACTAACAGTTGATCATGAGGTTGTTGTTCCAGTAAATAAAGTAGTTAAAGTTTTAATTACAGCAAATGATGTTTTGCATGCATGGGCGCTCCCATCTTTTGGAGTTAAAAGAGATGCTGTACCAGGAAGAATTAACGAAACTTGGTTTAAAGCTGAAAAAGTCGGAACTTACTACGGACAGTGTTCTGAGCTTTGTGGAATTAAGCATGCGTTTATGCCAATTACAGTAAGAGTTGTCTCTGAAGAAGATTATGCAGAATGGCTAAAAGGTGCAAAAATTAAATTTGCAAAAGAACCATTATTAGAAAATGAAAATATCAAACTAGCGAGCAATTAATATGTATACACAAACAGCATCACACGACGATCATCATACTCCAACTGGTTGGAAACGTTGGGCTTATTCAACTAATCATAAAGACATTGGAACAATGTATTTGATATTTGCAATTGTTGCAGGTGTCATTGGTACGGCATTTTCAGTTTTAATGAGAATGGAATTGATGCATCCTGGTGATGGGATTTTAGGTGGTAACTACCACTTATATAATGTTTTAGTTACTGGTCATGGTTTGATTATGATTTTCTTTATGGTGATGCCAGCAATGATAGGTGGTTTTGGAAATTGGTTCGTGCCTATCATGATTGGTGCTCCCGACATGGCTTTTCCAAGAATGAATAACATTTCATTTTGGTTATTACCGACTTCTTTTATATTATTAATACTTTCAATTTTTATGGATGGCCCTCCAGGTCAAACAGGAGTTGGTGGGGGATGGACTATATATCCACCATTATCATCTAAAGCCGGACAGCCGGGACCTGCTATGGACTTTGCAATTTTAAGTTTACACTTAGCTGGAGCTTCTTCAATTTTGGGAGCAGTTAATTTTATTACTACAATTTTAAATATGAGAACACCAGGCATGACATTGCACAAAATGCCTTTATTTGCTTGGTCTATTTTAGTTACAGCGTTCTTATTATTGTTGTCATTACCAGTTTTAGCAGGAGCAATTACAATGCTATTAACTGATAGGAATTTTGGTACAGCCTTTTTTGATGCGCAAACTGGAGGTGATCCAGTTTTATTCCAACATTTATTTTGGTTCTTTGGGCATCCTGAAGTTTATATATTAATCTTACCAGGCTTTGGAATGATAAGTCATATCATTTCAACATTTTCAAAAAAACCAGTCTTTGGTTATTTAGGAATGGCTTATGCAATGGTTGCAATTGGAATTGTTGGTTTCGTTGTTTGGGCTCACCACATGTATACAGTTGGTTTAAGCACAGATACTAAAGCTTATTTTTTGGCAGCAACTATGATCATCGCAGTTCCAACAGGAATTAAAATATTTTCATGGATTGCAACAATGTGGGGTGGATCTATTTCATTTAAAACTCCAATGGTTTGGGCATTAGGGTTTATATTTTTATTTACAGTTGGTGGTGTTACAGGAGTAGTTTTAGCTAACGCTGGTGTTGATACAGCAATGCATGACACTTATTATGTTGTTGCTCACTTTCACTACGTACTATCTTTAGGGGCTGTATTTGCAATTTTTGCAGGATTTTATTATTGGTTTGAAAAAATGTCAGGTTACAAATATTCAGAGTGGATGGGACAACTGCACTTTTGGTTAACTTTCATTGGTGTCAACTTGGTATTCTTCCCGCAACATTTTTTAGGATTAGCTGGAATGCCTAGAAGATATGCTGATTATCCAGATGCATTTGCTGGCTGGAATTACATATCATCAATTGGATCATATATATCAGTGATCGGTCTGGTAGTATTTTTTGCTAATCTAATTTATGCATTTTCAAAGAAAAAAGCTGCAGACCAAAACCCTTGGGGCGAAGGTGCTACAACTTTAGAATGGACTGTTCCATCTCCACCTAACTTTCATACTTTTGAAGAGCTACCAAAGTTTGAAGATGAAGAAAGTTTTGAAAAATCTACTAACTAATAAATAATTTAGATTTTTTAAACCAAGAATTAATGATTAAGTCTAAATTAAAAAATAGAAATTTAAGCCAGGAAGATGTTTTTAATTTTTCTGAGCTTTTTAAGCTAATGAAGCCAAGAGTAATGTCATTAGTTATTTTCACGTGTGCTGTAGGTTTATTGATGGCACCAAATATAATTCCAACTAAGGATGCAATTATAGGAATTATATTAGTATCAATAGGTGCGGGAGCGGCAGGAGCACTGAATATGTGGTACGAGTCTGATTTAGATGCATTAATGACAAGAACTTGTCTAAGACCAATACCAACTGGTAAAGTTAATAAAAATCAAGCCTTGGTATTTGGTATAGCTCTTTCAATATTTTCTGTAATTGCACTTGATTTTTTTGCTAACAGGATATCTGCAGGCTTATTATTATTTACCATCTTGTTTTATGTGTTGGTTTATACAGTTTGGTTAAAGAGGTTAACTCCACAAAATATAGTAATTGGTGGAGCTGCAGGTGCTTTACCGCCTGTTATTGGCTGGACTATAGCCACAAATTCTCTTTCATTAGAACCTTTAACATTTTTTTTAATAATTTTCTTTTGGACGCCATCTCATTTTTGGGCATTAAGCCTATATAAATCTGACGATTATAAAAAAGCTAAAATTCCAATGCTTCCATTAACTAATGGTATTGAGAGCACAAAGCTTAACATATTTATATATTCTTTAATTATGCTTCCAGTAATAATTATGCCCTATGCAATTGGTTTTGTTGGTTTGGTATTTTTAATTCCATCATTAATTTTAACTTTTTACTATAATTTTTTATGTTTTGAGCTTTACAACTATAAGAAAAACAAATTTAATGCAAAAAAAGCAAAGTCAATATTTGGATATTCAATTTTATATTTGTTTCTGATATTTGTTCTTTTTTTAATTGATAAAATTTTATGATAACACCTGATAAAAAAACTAAAAAAAAAAATGTCTTAACTGCATTAACCATTATAGCATTTATGATATTTTTATTTGTGTTCACTTTATATAATGTTGGAGTTTTTGATAGACAGCTATGATAAAGAAAAAAACTTTAACACCTGTTTTACTTGGAGGAGTTTTTTTTCTAATGCTAGGACTATCATTTGCTGCAGTTCCACTTTATGACATGTTTTGTCGTATAACAGGATTTGGTGGAACCACACAGTTATCTAAGGAAGCTCCTAATATAGTATTAGATAAAATTGTAAGTGTTCGATTTGATACTAATGTGAATAATCTTACCTGGGACTTTAAGGCTAAGTCAAATGTTATAGATGTTAAGGTTGGCCAAGTTAATAGGATAGAATTTGAAGTAGAAAATTATGGAGATGAGACCACTTATGGTGTTGCTAGCTTTAATGTTTCGCCTTCAACCTTTGGAAAATATTATAGTAAATTAGGTTGTTTTTGCTTTGAAAAACAGGAGTTAAAAGCTGGTGAGAAAGCAACTTATGTTATGACTTTTTATTTGGATCCTGAACTGGTGAATGATCCAAGCACAAAAAATCTTCATGATGTAACTATGTCGTACACTTTTTTCTCGACAGATTACTATAAACAATCATAATCACGAAAAATGTCAGCTGAAAAAAAACATGATTACCATTTAGTAGACCCAAGTCCTTGGCCAATCTACGTATCATTCTCTTGCTTAGTATTAGCAATAGGATCAATTTATTACATGCATAATGATGTTTCTTGGGGAATGTATCTTGGCTTAGCTTTAGTGATTTATGGAGCATACATGTGGTTTAGAGATGTTGTAATAGAAGCTGAGCATCAAGGACACCATACTCCCGTAGTTCAAATTCATCATAGATATGGAATGACATTGTTTATTGCATCTGAAGTTATGTTTTTTGTTGCATGGTTTTGGGCTTATTTTGATGTAAGTTTATTTCCTAATGAGTTTGTTGGAAATGTTTGGCCTCCAAAAGATATAGAAACTTTTGACCCATGGGATATTCCTTTAATTAATACATTGGTTTTATTACTTTCAGGCACGACTGTAACCTGGTCTCATCACGCATTATTAGAAGATGACAGAAAAAGCTTTATTCAAGGATTAACACTGACAGTTATCCTGGGTTTTTGCTTTACTTTGCTTCAAGCTTACGAATACCATCATGCAACATTTGATTATTCTGGTCATATTTATGGTGCAGTTTTTTATATGGCAACAGGTTTTCATGGTTTCCATGTAATTGTTGGAACTATATTTTTAGCAGTATGTTTGTGGAGAGGAAAGCTCGGTCATTTTAATAAAGATCACCATTTTGGATTTGAAGCAGCTGCATGGTATTGGCATTTTGTTGATGTCGTTTGGTTATTTTTATTTGCTGCAATATATATTTGGGGAAGTTAATATTTAATCCTTGAAGAATAAGTTTTTATTTTCAGTTTTTGTTTATTTTATTATTCTAGTGCTTTTATCATTAGGATCATGGCAGCTATATAGATTAAATTGGAAGCTAGACTTAATATCAGAAATTGAAAATTCTTTAAAAATTAATCCAGTTGAGTTATCAAAATCTAATAATCAAAATTATTTGAGAATAAAAACTTCTGGGACAGTTGATTTTGATAAACAAATTTATTTATATAATTTAAATAATAGTGGAAAACCTGGATTTGAAGTAATCAATCCTATTTTAATAGGCAATGAAAATTATTTGATTAACAGAGGATGGATACCTTTTGATAAAAAAGATAAAGCAGAAATTAATTTAATTAATACAAATCGTATAATTGGAACACTGAAAAAACAATCTAAAGCAAATTCATTTAAACCTAAAAATGACATAGAAAAAAACTATTGGTTTACATTAGATAGAGATGATATTTTTTCCTATACTGGAAAAAAGTTTTCTAAATATATCATATATATAAATGGAGATTATAAGACACCAGAACCCAAAGTGATTACTGCTAATATTTCAAACAACCATAAAAAATATGCAATTACTTGGTTTTCAATGGCGATTTCAATTCTTTTAATATATTTATATTTTAGGAAAAAAAATTATTAGATGAAATATATAAGCACAAGAAATAGTAAAGAAACATTTGAATTTAAAGAAGTTTTTATAAAAGGGTTGGCAGATGATGGTGGTTTATTTATACCTCAGTCACTCAATAAGTATAGCGATACAGATATTAATAGTTTTAGAGAACTTGAATATAATGAGTTAGCAAAAAAAATTATCTCTACTTTTATTGGTGATTTTATGAATGAGAATGATTTAAGTAAAATCATTGATAAATCTTATTCAGTTTTTAGAAAAAAAAATGTTGTTAACTTAATAGAGGTCGGAGACAGGTCTGTACTTGAGTTATTTCACGGCCCTACTTTAGCTTTCAAGGACGTTGCAATGCAACTCTTAGGCAATTTTTATGAATATTATCTCAACAATGAAAATCAAAAAATTAATATTGTTGTAGCAACTTCAGGAGATACTGGAGCAGCAGCAATAGATGCCATTAAAGGAAAAAAAAATATTAACATATTCGTTCTTCATCCGCATAATCGTGTTTCATCAGTTCAAAGAAAATTGATGACAACTGGAAAAGAGCAAAATGTATTTAATATTGCAATTAATGGAAACTTTGATGATTGCCAGAATCTAGTTAAATCAATGTTTGCTGATAAGAGTTTTTCAAATGAAATTAAAATGTCTGGAGTTAATTCAATCAATTGGGCAAGAATTATTGCACAAAGTGTATATTATTTTTATAGTTATTTTTTAGCAAAAAAAAAAGATGAGCCTGTAAATTTTTCAGTTCCTACTGGAAATTTTGGAGACGTGTATGCTGGATATTTAGCAAAAAAAATGGGTCTTCCTATTAATAAATTGATTGTTGCGACTAATCAAAATGATATTTTGCATAGAGCTATTTCAAAAGGTAGTTACGAGGTAGAAAAAGTTGCAGAAACTATTTCTCCAAGCATGGACATACAAATTGCAAGTAATTTTGAACGACTTATATACGATTTAAACAATGGTGATGATATGCAAACAATTAATGTAATGAATGATATTAAAGAAAAAGGCAAGTATATAATTGATCAACAAAGATTAGATAGAATTAACAGTGATTTTTTATCTTCAAAAATGAACGAAGATGAAGTTTTAAAAACTATTAAAGAAGTTTATGAAAAATTTGATTTAGTTTTAGATCCACACAGTGCGATAGGTTACGGAGCTTTTGATAAAGTTAATATAAGTGGAAACAATATAGTTTTGGCTACAGCGCATCCTTGCAAGTTTCCTGATGCAATAAAAAATGCTATAAACTTAAAAGCTGAACTACCTAAAGAACTAATGTATATTTTGAGCGAAAAAGAAAATTATGATATTATCGATAATAATGTTGATAAAGTAAAACAACACATAAAAGAAAGAATTTAATGAATATAAAAGAAAATGATAATTTACCAAATTCAGAAGTTTTTGTTCTTGAAGACGGAGAACCAGTTAAAAAAACTATTGAAGATTTATTTAAAAATAAAAAAATAGTAATATTTGGTCTTCCAGGGGCTTATACGTCGGTATGCTCTGCTAAGCATTTACCTGGTTATGTAAATATGAATGCAAAATATAAAAAGAAAGGAATTGATCAAATTATATGCATTTCGGTAAATGACCCATTTGTAATGAATGCCTGGGGAAAAGAGAATAGTGTAGGGGATAAAATTTTAATGATAGGTGATCCATTTTTAAATTTTACTAAGGCAATAGGTGCCGATGTAGATAAAAGTGGCAGAGGTCTTGGTGTAAGATCAAATCGATATACAATGCTAGTAGATAATATGAAAGTTGTTAGACTGCAGGAAGAAAAAGATACAGGGTCTTGTGAAATTTCAGCTGCTGAAAATTTTTTAGAATTAGTTTAGATTTGCAGCCTTTTTAGCTAACAAATCAACTTTTTCATTCATTATATTGCCAGCATGAGCTTTAATCCAATTCCATTTAACATCTAAAGATTTATTTAAATCATAAAGCTCAATCCACAAATCTTTATTTTTTACATCTTCTTTTTTTGAGGTTTTCCAATTATTTACAACCCATTTATTAATCCACTCAGTTATTCCAAGTTTTACATATTGAGAGTCTGTATAAATTTCAATTTGTTCATTTGATTTCATTTCTTTTAAGGCGTTAATCGGAGCTAATAGTTCCATTCTATTATTTGTGGTATCTTTTTCACTACCACTAATCTCTATATTTTCCCCATTTTTGCTTATAATTGCTGCCCAACCTCCATCCCCAGGGTTTTTTAAACACGAACCATCCGTATAAATCTTAATCATTAGATCAAATAATCTTTATAATAGACTAACGTATTATGTGTAATAAGTTTTTGATAATATTCATTTGGATCTTTAATTTGTATTAATGCAGTTTTGGGAGTATTTGAATAATCATAAAGTCTAGTAAGAAAATATCTCATTGCAGCACCTCGACATAAAATATTTAATGATTTTTTTTCTTTAAGAGAAATTTTTTTAATACTTTCATATCCTTTAATTAAACTTTTGATTTTTTGTTTGTTAATTTTGAATTTTGATTTTTTATTATCAAAACATAATGCGTTAATACAAATAGCGATTTCATACATAAAATAATCATTTGCTGCAAAATAAAAATCAATAATTCCTGAAAGTTTGTTTTTATTAAAAAAAATATTATCTATAAATAAATCACCATGAATAATGCCTTTCGGTAGTTTTTTTGGCCAATTTTTCTTAATTTCTTTTAGATTATTTACTAAAAATTTTTCTAAATTGCTAAATTTATTAGATCTAAACTTTATGCTTTTTAGCAATGGATCTAAATTTTTAATACCAATAGAGTTTTTTCGTGATAGATTAATATTTTTTGTGACCAAATGCATTTGAGCAATTATCTTACCAACTTCAAAACAATTTTTTAAGTTGAGTTCATTCTTATCTTTGCCTTTCAAGAAAGAAACAATACAGGCCGTTTTATTTTTTAGTTTTATTAAGTATTTACCATTATTATTTTTTAGTGGCTTAGGACAATTAATTCTAGAATTATTTAATTTATCCATTAATTTCATAAAAAATGGTATCTCTTTATTAGAAACTCTTTTTTCAAAAATTGTTAATATAAATTTTTTATTTTTTGACTTTAGTAAATAATTTGTATTTTCAATTCCTTTTTTGATACCTTGAAAACTTATGATTTCCTCAATACCAAATTGTTTATTTATAAAAGAAATATCGCCTTTATTTATTTTAGTGTAAACAGCCATTTAATTTAGTTTTTTTGGGACTTTAAATATTACGTTTTCTTTGATTATTTCTACTTCATTTATAGTGACAGTAAATCTATTTTTTAAATTATGAATAAAGTTTTTCACTAAAATTTCTGGTGCTGATGCACCCGATGAAATACCAATAGTATTTGAGTTTTTAATTTCCTCGTATGGAATTATACTTTTTGAATGGATTAACTGAGAATTTGCACATCCTGATTTTTTAGCTACCTCAACAAGTCTTACTGAGTTTGATGAGTTTCTACTACCAATTACAAAAAATATATCACACATTTTTGCAATATTTTTAACTGCCATTTGTCTATTTGTTGTAGCGTAACAAATATCCTCTTTAAAAGGCTCTCGTATTTTAGGAAATTTTTTTTTTAAAATTTTTATTATTTCTTTAGTGTCATCCACAGACAAAGTAGTTTGAGTAACAAATGCAATTTTTTTGTCTACTTTGGTTTTGTAATTTTTAGCCTCATCTTCATTTTGAATAAGGTCAATACTTTCATTAGGTAATTGGCCCATTGTACCCACAACCTCGGGATGGTTTTGATGTCCGATTAAAATTATATGATAACCAGCCTTATTAAGATTTTCAGCTTCTCTATGAACTTTAGAAACCAATGGACATGTGGCATCTATATAAGACATTTTATAATTTTTTGCATCGTCTGGTATTTGTTTTGGTACACCATGTGCTGAAAAAATAACAGGTCTTGATCTATCTTGAATTTCTTCTAGCTCTTCAACAAATATAGCACCTTTCATTTTTAAATCATCAACAACAAATTTGTTATGAACAATTTCATGACGTACGTAGACAGGAGCTCCATATTTTTTAATTGATTTTTCTACAATCTCAATAGCTCTTTCAACACCAGCACAAAAACCTCTTGGGGCTGATAATAAAATTTTAATTTCTTTGTTTTTCATTTTTTTCTAATAAATATTCCAGCAATATATGTGGAAAGGTTAATGACGCCAAACCTATAAATATTATCTTTAATATTGAACTGCTCAAATCGTAGCTATTATTTAATAGATAAAGAGCTATTAAGCAAAAGATTGCAGTTAGAGCAGTCAATGGTAAAGATTTTTTTACAAAAATTTTTAAGCCATTATTAAAATCATTTTTATCTATTTCATAAACAAGAGTAATACTATGTCTAATTGAGTGTAAAAAACAAAAGTAAATAGTAAACGCTAACAAAGGAGATAGATAATAATTTAATATTATAATTGAAAAATAATCTAAAAAAATTGTTAATTTTTTAATTTCAAATTCTTTCAAAAATAAATAAATACTAGATAGGGTACTTAAAATAATTCCTATAGGTAATATTTTATTCTTTTCTATAAAACCTAAGGTTGAGTAAAAAATTTCATTATTGACTAGTAAATACTTAAATATAGTTACAGTTTCATCAAAGTGAAAAAACATTGGAGCGAAAATTATCAAGAGTCCTTTAAAAAAAAATAATAATTGATTAAAATATGAATTTTTACTGATTAAAAATTGAGTATCTTCTTTGCCAAAATGAAAAGAAGCAACAATCAAAAAAATTATTAACGAAATAGAGGGTATAGTTGTCCAAATAACAATCACAGAAATAGTTATAAAAATATATGAAAAATAAAAAATAGAAATTTTTTTAATATTTAGAATATTAAAAAGTTTTTTACCCTTTATATGGTCTAAAGATCCATGGGATACACCAATAGTTAAAATTAGTAGCAAACATATTAATGGTGAAATACTAAAATTATTTATTTTAAAAATTATTAAAGAAAAAATATATGACAATAAAAAAAAAATAAAAGAGTGATTTAAATTAATTTTTTTAATTTTATTAATCATATTAAAATAATTGTTTTAGAAAAATCCACTTTGGCATTTTAGAAATTATAGAGATATCTTCATATATGCTACTTCTATTTGATAAAAAATTTATAACTGTATTTGATGGACAGTTAAACATTTTGTAAAATATTTGTGCCATTTTTTTAGGGTTATTTTTTAGAACTTTAAGAAAAATGTTATCTAAAAATTGATATTTTTTATCTAATGAAAAAATTTTTGTTTTTGTAATATTCTCTATATTCTCCCTAATATATCTACTTTGTTCTTGGATGTTTAAAAATGTATACCCAGTACTGAGTCTTGTCATATTTCCAGCGGTACCAATTTCCATTTGATTTAATTTTTTAATATTTTTTGGATGAAATAGAGGAATGGCACCAGTCTCCTTAAAATTAATCTTATAATTTTTAATTTTTAATTTATTTTCAATATAATTTTTTAATTGTTTGTCATAATCTTTTAATGAATTGTCATTTAGATTGGAAATCCATGTCGTTTCTATAAGTGCCTTTGTTTTAGAGAAGGGTAGTGTATAAAAAAAGTGAACATTATCTTTTTGATCACAATCAAAATCCATTAAGTTGAATATTTCATCATCAAAAAAATCTTTATTTGTTTCGATTTCTATTCCTGAAAAATGTTGCCATAAATTATTTTTACTTTCTTCTAGGTCACTAACGCTGTTAAAAACAAAAGAATTTTCTGTATTTATTTCCCTAATACTTTTAAAAAAATTAACATTAGTATTCTGTTTTAATTTATTGATTATTTTTTGATAAAATAAACCGCTATCAATAGTTTGATAGGGTGTGTTTAAACATTCAACATGTTTTGTATTTTTTGGGATATTAATTGTAAAGGTACCCCAGCTTTTTTTAATACAATCATCAAAGTTATGAGGAGTAACGCGCCAAAAAGACCAGGTTTTATCTTTTTTGTATTCATCTCTTGGTTCAATAATTGCTAGAGTTTTATCTTTTAGCTTTTGATGGATATCGAGCTCATATGCAAGAGATAGTCCAGCACACCCACCACCAATTATTATATAGTCAAATTCTTTCATCTAGATTTAATTCCTCACCAATCAATAAATGATCATGTTGAATATAGTCATCATTTTTATTTATTAATAACAGTTTAATTAGGTCAAAAACAGAAAGAAAAGTTTCAATTATTTTTTCAAGATTTGAAACATAAATCTTTCCAGATTTTCTATAATTTTCTAAATTTTTTTGTTTTAAAATTTTATATCCAATTTTTCTATAAACTCGTCTTGCAACTAAGATAGAAAATCGAAAGCTTATTGGGATTTCTTTAATTGATTGAAATGAGTTTTCATAAAATTTTTCTGCAAGCATTAAAGTCGATTTAATCTCTTCAAAGTTTTCATTTATATAAGATCTATTAATTCTTAAATCCTCTATAACATCTCTTGATATATTTGTTAGTTGCATCGCTATACCTAAATCAATTGCTGATTTTAAAGAACTTTTTTTACTTACTTTTAAAATTTTTGCCATCATCAGTCCAACTGTTCCAGCAACTCTGTACGAATAAATTATTAGTTCTTTTTTTGAATTTAATTTTACTTTTTCACTGATGTCAGATTTAATGCCCTCAAATAAATCATGAATAATTTTTAACGAAATATTAAATTCATCAATAAGACTCCACATATTTTTAATAATAGGATCATTGAAATTTTTGTTATTAAAATTATTTTCAAACTTTTTGAATTCATTTTCCTTAAATTCAATTGCAGCCTCATCGTCAGCGATATTATCTACAACTCTACAAAAATCATATAATGCTGAACATTTTTGATATGTTTGTTTTGGTAAAAAAAAACCCGCCCAATTAAAAGATTTGGCATAAATTGACAAGTAATTTTGGTTTGTCATTACAAAATTTTATCTAAAACCTTTGCAGATGATAAAACTCCTGGCACACCAGCTCCTGGGTGTGTTCCTGCGCCAACAAAATAAAGACCATCATAAATTTCTGACTTATTATGAAACCTAAAGTAAGCAGATTGGGTGAATTTTGGTTGTATAGAAAATCCAGATCCAAACTTTGTATTAAGGTCTTTTTCAAAATAATCTGGTGTTAAATAGAAATCTTCAACAATATTATTTCTTAGATTTGGCATTAAATCATTTTCCATTTTATCTATGATTAATTTTTTCATTTTGTCACCCTCAATGCTCCAATCAATTCCTGATTGATTATTGGGTACGGGTACCAAAACATAGAAACAATCATTTCCCTCAGGTGCCATAGACTTGTCTGTAGCAGAAGGTCTATGAAGATAATAACTGATATCGTTGTTTAATTTCTTTTTGTCAAATATGTCATCAAGATGTTCTTTATATTTACTGCCAAATTTTATTGTATGGTGCTCAACATTGTCATAGATTTTCTTTGTTCCAAAGTAATACACAAATAGTCCCATAGAATATTCCATTCTTTTTTTTTTCCATTTAAACAAAAATGAATTATCATTTTTTTCATCTAATAATTTTTCATAGACAGCAGGCGGATCTGCGTTACAAATAACATTATCTGCATCTATGTAGTCATGGTTATCTAATTGAATACCGGTAATTTTATTATTTTTTGATAAAATTTTTGTTACTTCATTGCCTTTAATAACTTTTATACCAACTTCATTCATTAATTTTTCAAAACCTTTTATTATATTGCCAGTCCCACCCATTGAGTAATGAATCCCCCATTTTTTTTCCAAGTATAAAATTAACCCATAAATTGAAGTTGTTGTAAATGGATTTCCTCCAACCAAAAGAGGATGCATACTTAACATTCTTCTTAACTTTTCATTTTTTATATATGAAGATACTAATGAGTAGACTGATTTGTAGCTTTTAAGTTTTAATAGAGATGGTAATTGTTGCATCATCACGAATGGTTTATCAAAAGGAATATCGGCAAGTTCTGTAAAACCTTTGTCAAAAATTTTTTTTGTAAAATTTACTAATTTTTCATAACCTTTGACGTCTTCTTTATTTAGTTCTTTAATTTGAGCTTTCATTTCATTTTCATTGCCTGAATAATTAAATTTAGACTTGTCTTCAAAAACAAACTGATACCAAACTTTAAGAGGAGATAGCTTAATATAATTTTTTGGATTTTTTTTAAATAATTCAAATAATTCATTAATTAGATAGGGTGCCGTGATTACGGTTGGACCTCCATCAAATATAAATCCATTTTTTCTAAATACTCTTGCTCTACCTCCAAGATCTGGATGTTTTTCAATTAATGTAACTTTATGACCTTTGGCTTTGAGCCTAAGTGCAGCCGCAATACCCCCAAAACCAGAGCCAATAACAATAGAATTCATTTTTCTAATTTATAGTTTTTTGAAGAAAATGTAAGAGTATTATGAGTTAATTTTTTTTAACTCTTCTTTAGTTTCATCTAAATTTTTTTGAAACACTGCATCTAGTTTAGATTTATCAACTGATGTAGTAATAATCTTTTTAACAGAATCTACAGCAATTTTAATTGATGCGTCCTTTATCTCTTTAATTGCCGCTTCTTTCATTTGACTTATTTTATTTTCAGCTAAGTTTTTTTTTATTTCTGAAGATTTATGAAACTTATCATTTAACTCGATAATTAATTTGTCAGAATCTTTTTTAGCATCTTCAAGAATTTGATTACTTACTGATTGTGCAGAGTCTAATTTATGTTGAGCATTATCAAGCAATGTTTTTGCTTCTGTTCTTAATTTTTCACTCTCATCAATTTCATTTTTAATGTCAGAAATCATTTTATCCAACATCTCAGTAACTTTTTGAGGAATCTTAAGATAAATTAAGGCTCCAAAAAAAATAATAAATGAAACAGCTACCCAAAAAGTTGCATCAATTACCATAGTATTTATCTCCGTTTCTTCTCGACAAATCGTCAACAATTGCAGATATGCTGCTATTATTAACTTCAGCACCAATAAGCTTTTGTATTAGTTCTGATGAGGTTTCTATTGCTATCATGTTAATTTTATCAGGAGCACTTTCACGTAAATTATTTATTTCTTGCTCAGCTTTACTGATTTCCTCATCGATTTGCTTGTCTAAAACTTCTCTTTTGGCACCAATATCTTTTAAAACTTTTTCTCTTGATTGGCTGAAGATGTTTTTGGCCTCAAGTTTACTTTTAGAAATAATTTCCTCATATTCTTCAAGCTTAGCTTCACTATCTTCCCTTTGTTTCTCTGCAGCCTCAATATTTTCTAGTATTTGAGATTTACGAGACTCTAAGTTATTACTAATTTTCGGCAGTATTAGTTTAGATAAAACTACATACAGAATTCCAAAAGTTAATGTTAACCAAAAAATCTGTGAAACCCAAAACTCAGGATTTAATTGAGGCATACCTCCGCTTTCAGCTGCAAAAGCTTCCTTAGAAAATAGGAAGCTGAAAAATATTGACTGAAAATATATTTTTTTAATCATTAAATTTAAAACGCAAAAAGAATGATTAATGCAACTACTAATCCAAATAATCCTGTTGCTTCTGCAAGTGCAAATCCTAAAAGCAAATTAGGAAACTGTTTTTGTGCAGCAGAAGGATTTCTCATCGCTCCTGATAAATAGTTTCCAAAAATTATTCCAATACCAACACCGGCACCAGCTAAAGCTATTGCTGCTAAACCTGCTCCGATCATTTTTGCTGCTTCTAATTCCATTATATCCTCCTATGTTAGTTAATGGTGTAAATTTAATGCATCATTTAAATAGATGCAGGTTAAGATTGCAAAAACATATGCTTGAAGAAAAGCAACTAAGATCTCCAAACCTGTTAACGCAACCGAAAAACTCAGTGGAAGCCATCCACCAACTATCCCAAGACTTATTACAAAGCCTCCGAAAACTTTCATCATTGTGTGACCTGCCATCATATTGGCAAATAATCTAACTGATAAACTGACCGGTCTACTTAAATAAGAAATAACTTCAATCACAACTATTAGTGGAAGTAATACCGCAGGTACTCCGCTAGGAACAAATAATTTTAGATAACCAAAACCATGTTTTGCAAATCCAACAATTGTTACTCCAATAAATATAAAGGCAGCCAATACAAATGTCACGATGATATGGCTAGTCACTGTGAAGGTGTAAGGTATCATTCCAAACATGTTACAAAATAGCACAAACATGAAAAGAGAAAAAATAAATGCAAAATATGGTTTTGCTTTTAGTCCAGCAGTATCACTAATCATTTTTGATACAAATGTATAACTAAGTTCTGCTAGTAGCTGAATTTTATTTGGAAGAAGTGAATTTTTTTTTGAACCAATATTAAAAATTATTAAAATTGCTAAAGAGCTTATAATCATAAATAAGCTTGCGTTAGTAAATGAGATGTCAAAAGCACCTAATTTTATTTCTGGTCCAATTCTATAAACATTGAATTGGGTCATTGGATTTGCTGCCATAAATTTTTATCTATTTTTGCATATTTTTAGCAGACCTAATTACATTGGTTATACCCGCAACCACACCCACAAAAAAAAATATTAATATAAACCAGGGTTTAGTACCAAAGGTCTTGTCAAAAATAAACCCAATAATTGTCCCAACTGCTACTGCCGAGACCAATTCAGTGCTCAATTTGAAGGCTGTTCCAATAGATGATGGATTATCTTTTTTATTATACAAATTTTTCTTCGAAATCTTGTCTTTTGCAATCTCTAAGCGAGTTTTAAATGGATCTTTTGACATTTAAATAGTTTAAGCAACCATACTCTCTGCTTTTTGTAAATCAACAGCAACTAACTGACTAATCCCTTTTTCTGGCATAGTAACCCCATAAAGTCTGTTCATTTTGGACATCGTTAGTGCATGGTGAGTAACAATAATAAATTTGGTATTTGTAATTTTTATTAACTCTTCTAGTAAGTTACAAAATCTCGTCACATTGGCATCATCTAATGGTGCATCAACTTCATCTAATACACAAATAGGAGATGGGTTAGTTAAAAAAACTGCAAAAATTAAAGAAAGAGCAGTAAGAGCCTGTTCACCGCCTGACAATAAAGTTATTGATTGAAGCCTTTTGCCTGGAGGACTGACTAACATTTCTAAACCAGCTTCCAAAGGGTCGTCAGAGTCTACTAATTCCAGTTTGGCATTTCCACCATTGAATAGTTTTGTGTAAACTTCGTTAAATTTTCTATTAACTTTTTCAAATGCTTCAATTAGTCTTTCTCTTCCTTTTTGGTTTAGTTCATTAATACTATCTTTTAATTTTATTATTGCCGTTACTAAGTCAGCACGATCTTGTTCCATCTTTTTAATTTCATCTTCATATTTACTTGTTTCCTCATCAGCTTTTAAATTAACTGATCCTAATTTTTCTCTTTCTTGTTTTTTTTTATCTAAGGCATCTTCTTGATCAACAGCATCAGGTAATTCTTCAATGCCATTTAAATTTGAATTTTCTAAAATATTTTCTTCAGATAAATCAAGTTCAGAATTTATTCTATCTAATAGATCACTTTTTCTTTTATTTAACCCTTCAATAGTTGCCCCAGAGCTTGCTTTACGTTCTCTGATTTGGATCGATTGCTCTTGTATCTCGTTTAGTTGTGATCTTAATGACTCAATTGTTTGATCAGTTTCTTCTATAACTACATCATTATCAATTTTATCTTTATCTGAAATTCTAAGGTTTTCTGAAATTTGACCTTTTCTTTCAGCTTGAACTTTTGGCTGATTATCTAATTCTGTTAATTGTGTTGCAAATTTATTTTTTCTTTCTGTTAACTCTGCAACCATCTTTTCTGAGTTTGCTAGTAAGTTTTTCCAACTTTCAATTTCAGTTTCGATAGTTTTAATCCTTTCATTACGCTTAATAGACTCGTTTTTAATAGATTGATTTTTACTATATGCATCAGCATATTTTTCTTGAAGTAGTTTTATATTTTGTGATTTTTTATTTACACTTAATAGCTCGCCTCTGCTTTTTTCATCTTTTAAATTACTTAAAAAATTATCTAGCTCTATATTACACCTGTCAAGTAGGGTTACAGCTTGATTTATTTCGTTATTATCAATCAATTCCTTCACTCTATCTATAGAGTTTTTAACATTTTTAATTGGTCCTACGCTTATATTTAAGGTTCCTTCAGCAATAGCACTAACGACTTCATCTACTGCTTCTTGTTCTTTTTTAAGTTCTCTCTTCGCGTTCTCTAATTCGTCGTTTGACAACTTTTCAGTTTCAAAATATTTAGAATCTATATCTATTAGATCTGCTTTTTCTTCTTTAAGTCTTTTTTCGTTTGAATTTGCATCAATAATAATTCCTCTCTCTCTAGAGATATCTTCGTCGAGAGTTTGAATTGATCCTTTAATACTCTCAATTTCATCTTGAATTCTAGTATTTTCTTCATCTAGACTTTGAAGTTCAAGATTAAGTCTCTGAATTCTTGATAAATTCTCAATATTTTTTTCACGCAGAGGTGAAACTTTATCTGTTGCTAATTTAATTAAGTTTTCAAGTTCAGATATTTTACTGTTAAAACCCTCAACTTCTCCCTCAGCTTCATTATTAATTTCATTCTCAATTTTAATTTCTTTATCAATTTCTAATAATTTTAAATAATATAGTCCAGCTTCAATTTTTTTTATTTCTTCAGTAATTAATTTATATTTGGTAGCTTCTTCAGCTTGTTTTTGAAGATTTGCTAATTGTTTTTCTTGCTGTCTTCTAAGTTCATCTGCTCTTCTAAGATTATTTTCTGCCGCACCCAACCTAAGTTCAGCCTCGTGTCTTCTAACATGTAAACCTGAAATACCGGCAGCTTCTTCTAAAATAGCTCTTCGATCAGTTGGTTTTGCAGTTACTAATGCACCAATACGTCCCTGACTAATCATTGATGGAGAGTGAGCCCCTGTAGATAGGTCAGCAAAAAACATCTGAGCATCTCTTGCTCTTACTTCTTTATCATTAATATAAAATTTAGAACCTTTATCTTTTTCAATTTTTCTTCTAACACTAATTTGATCAAATTCACGATATTGAACTGGTCCTTCATTATTTTTATTATCAACATCAATAGAAACTTCAGCAATATTTTTAGAGGCCTTGTTTGATGTACCGGAAAAAATTACATCTTCCATCCCAGAGCCTCGCATACTTTTTGCAGATGTTTCTCCCATGACCCATCTCAAAGACTCTACAATGTTTGATTTTCCACAACCATTAGGACCTACAATTCCTGTTAGACCTTCTTCGATTAAAAAATTTGTTTTATCAGCAAATGATTTAAATCCATTAAGTTGGATTTTTTTAAACTCCATGCACTAACTTATATCAGTTTTTCTAGAGCTTTTTTTAAATTTTTGTAATTGAGAGTTTTTTCGAACTTAGCGTCATTAATTATTATCGTAGGGGTAGAATTAACTTTGTAGTTTTTAACACCATCGATTCTGTCATTTAAAACAAAATCCTCAATTTCCTGGTTGTTTAAGCAGGCCTTAAAATCAATATCAAACCCTTCATTCTTTAAAAATTTTTCAAGGTTCTTATTTGCTTCTTCAGCTGAACTACCTTTGACCCATTTTTGTTGATTTGCATATAAACTATTTAATATTTTCGAATCACTATCATTTTTACATTGTGAAATTTTTGCAGCATTAAAAGCAGCTATATCTAAAGGAAAGTGTCTAAATTCAATTTTGGCTAAACCAGTATCTAGGTAATCTTTTTTAAGTTGCGGATATACGTCTTTATGAAAATTTGCACAGTAACTACAGGTTAATGATTCAAAAGCAATAATGGTTATTTTTGCATCTTCATTGCCTACAACAATTCTTTTCATGTCATCTGCATTTACAATTGTAATTGTGCTAAAAAATATTGTTATAAAAATTAGAATTTTTTTCATTTTTCTTTAAATACTTTGGTTAATTCAATAAGTGACTTTTTAATTTTATCATTCTTAACATCATTAATTTTACTTTGGTATTTATTAATTGCGACATTTTCTTGGCCAGTCTCTTTTTTTTCAAAGATTTTTTGCTCATCATCAAAGCTAATAAATTTCAGCTTTTCTATTACTGAATAACCAAAAAAACTATTCATTTTATCTAAAATTTCTTTTTTAGAATATTCCAAATCAACCTCATGCCCTCTTTTTACCATTACCAATAAAGTGCTAACCCCAAACCTGTTAGAGTTCTTGAATGTCTTTGGATAACAAACTTTAAATAGTTCATCTCCAACAATATATCTCCAGTTATCAAGTGTTTCAGAATAAATATGACCCTTCTTATTAATGATTTTTTTTACATTTTTAGGTAAAGTGTCCTTAAAAGATCTTAAACCTTGAATGGTTACATTTCCACGCTTAGTATTATTTTTAAATTGCATATGAAAGATCAAATAATAACAAATAAAATTCTTAATTGGTATGATATTAATAAAAGATCATTGCCTTGGCGAAAAAAAAACTCTTCAAAAAAAAGGCAATATTACACTTTAGTCAGTGAATTTATGCTTCAACAAACTCAAGTTGTAACAGTGATACCTTATTTCAGTCGGTTTATTAAAAATATTCCAGATCTAGAAACTTTAGCTAGTTTTGAAAATCAAAAACTTATTAAGCTTTGGGAGGGTCTTGGTTATTATTCAAGAGTTAGAAATTTAAAAAAAACTGCTCAAGTCATTATTAAAGATTTTAATAAAAAACTGCCTGATAATTTTTTAGATTTAAAATCATTACCAGGTATTGGAGACTATACTGCAAGCGCAATATCAGCTATTGCATTTAATAAACCTTTTATTCCATTAGATGGCAATGTTGAAAGAGTTTTGAAAAGATATCTATACTTAAAGAAAGAAAACCAAATACAAAAAGATAATTTAATCAAAAGTAAAAAGGTTTTAGGAACCTCAAGTAGATCAAGTGATTATGCTCAGGCACTAATGGAATTAGGTGCACTAATCTGTAGACCTAACAATCCTCTTTGTGAAAAATGCCCAATCTCAAAAAACTGTAAATCCTTTGCTAAGCAAGATTTTATTTTAAATAAAATTAAAAAGATTAACAAAGATAAATACTTTTTACTCAAAGTTTATAAAAAAAATGATAAATATTTATTAGTCAAAAATAAAAATTTTAATTTTTTAAAAAATTTTAACATTTTTCCAATGCAGGAATTAATTAGACCTAAAAACTTTAACCAAAATTTAAATTTTAAAATGTCTAATATGAATATGAATATTGAGATTAAAAATGATAAGATCACTAAACCAATTCCGTTTTCTTATTGGATTAATCCTAAAAAAATAAAAAACTATACTTTACCAACTTTTACGAAAAAAATTGTTAAATATTTAGAAAATCATAAATGAAAAAAATTGCAATAATAGGAGCTGGCATTTCAGGTTTATTCATTGCAAACTTGTTTAAAGAAAATCTTGATTACCAGGTAACTATTTATGAAAAAAATACTTCAATCAATCTAGATGAAGGATATGGAATACAGCTATCAACAAACAGCATCAGACTTCTTAATAGAATTGGATTTAATACTTTAGATAACAAAGATAGATTTAACCCTGAAAAAATCGATTTTTATGAAATTAATTATGAAAAAAAAATATGTGATCTATATATTTCAGATTTTAATTCTGAAAATTGTAAATACACAACGTTAAAAAGATCTAAATTAGTTGAATTTTTAAAAGATAAATTGGAGGACAACATAATTAAGTATGATCATAATATTGAAAAAATTGAAAAAAATAATAATCAAATAATTTTAACTTTTAATGAAAGTATTAAGGTAGTTTGTGATCATTTGATTATTTCTGATGGTGTTTTTTCTAAAGGTAAATCTTTAATTTCTAACAATTTAACAAAACCTACTTACAACGACTCGATTGCAATTAGAGGTAATATTTCAAGAAAAAACCTTAATAATTTAAATGAAAAAAATATTTCTTTATTTATGGGGAACAATTTTCATTACGTAATTTATCCAGTAAATAACGATAATGAAGCTTTTAATTTTATTGGAGTTTTAAAATATAAATTAACAATAAATGAGCTTGATAATTATGGTCTTTTTAAAGAGGAAGGTTTCATTCAGAGTGTTAAAGACAAATTACAAAATAAAATATCAGCAAATATTTTAGATAATCTTAATAATATTAAATGTTTTCCAGTTTTTGTTAGCAAAGGCTACCTTAAACCAGGTAATAATATCTTTTTAATTGGAGATGCTTTTTTTGCTTTCCCACCTTCATTTGCTCAAGGAGCTTCTCAATCTATCGAAAGTGGTTCAGAGTTATTTGATAGTATTATAAATAATAAAAATAATTTTTATGAAAATAGAGCTTCAAAAGTAAAAATGATTAATAATAGATCAAAACTAAATCAATTTGCTTTTCACGTATCTAACCCGATCATAGTTTTTTTTAGAAATTTCAGTTTAAAGATTCTAACAAAGAATAAGAAATTCTTAGAAAATTATTTGGGTAAAATTTATAAGAATTAATTTTTGGAAATTAATCTTTGCCTTAGATAATCTATTGGAAATATTCTTCCATTAATATCACAATGCCAATAAGTCCAGCCATTACAGCTTTCAGCTCCTAAAATTGTTGCTGCAACTTTATGAATAGATCCTTCAGTTTGTTCATGTTTAATACTTCCATCAGCCATAATTCTTGCTGTAATTTTTTTCTTATTATCAAAAATATTTGTACCAGGCTTAATTATGCCAAGCTCTACAAGTGAGCCAAAAGGTATTCTTGGTTTAGATCTATTATTTTTTAAAGTATCTAAGAAATTATCTTCAATAGGTTTTGTATTTTTTAATCTTTGTTCAGCTGCTTTAAAATAATTCTTTTCTTTTTCTATACCATAATAATTCCGACCTAATTTTTTAGCTACAGTGGCTGTTGTTCCTGATCCTAAAAATGGATCTAAAATCATGTCATTTTTATTGGATGATGCTAATAAAACCCTATGTAGCAGAGATTCTGGTTTTTGGGTCGAATGTATTTTTTTGCCATTTTTTTTAAGTCTTTCTGGGCCACTACAGATTGGTAAATTCCAGTTAGATCTCATTTGCAGGTCATCATTTAAACATTTTAATGATTGATAATTAAAAGTATATTTTGATTTTTCACTCTTTGATGCCCAGATCAATGTTTCATGAGCATTGGTAAATCGTGTTCCTCTAAAATTAGGCATTGGATTATTTTTATTCCATATCACATCATTTAAAATCCAGAATCCTAAATTTTGAATGGCAGTACCCACTCTAAAAATATTGTGATAACTACCTATGACCCAGATGGCTCCATCTTTTTTTAAAACTCTTTTGCATTCAGCTAACCATGCGTATGTAAACTCGTCATATTTTTTAAAATTTTCAAATTGATCCCATTTATCATTTACAGCACTGACTTTAGATCTGTCTGGTCTAGTAAGCTCACCTTTTAACTGCAAATTGTATGGGGGGTCTGCAAAAACTAAATCAAAAGTTTCACTTGGAATTTTTTTTAATTCCTCGAGACTGTCTCCGTTAATAATTTTATTTTTAAAATCAGCTTTCATTTGTATGAAGTAATTAGACTCCAATTGGATTCTTGGGTCAACCTGAGATTGAATTAACTGGATTCGATTTGTGCTAATTTAAAAGTAGGTAACTAGATATTGTGTGTCTTAAATTTTGATATAGGAGAGAAGGTTTTTCTATGATGTTTATTAATACCAAGTTTTTTAATAGCTTTTAAATGTTGCTTTGTTCCATATCCAAAATTTTGATCCCAACCATATCCTTTATTTTTCTTAGCCAATGTAGTTATGAATTTATCTCTAGCAACTTTAGCAACAATTGATGCTGCAGAGATAGAAGCTATTTTTTGATCACCTTTAATTATTGCTTTTAAATCATAATTTTTTAAATCAGGAATTTTATTTCCATCAATTAAAACATGCGATGGTTTTTTTTTAAGTTTTTTGATAGCTCTTTTCATTGCAAGTAAGCTTGCTTGCAAGATATTGATCTTATCTATTTCTTTGACTGATGCTTTGCCAACCGACCAAGTAGAATTTTTTTGTATATAATTTGATAATAATTCTCTTTTATTTTTACTGATAGTTTTAGAGTCTTTTAATAATTTTTTATTGATATTTTTATTTAAAATTACTGCTGCTGCATAAACCGGTCCTATTAGACTTCCTCTTCCGACCTCGTCGACACCAGCTGTAATTTTCATTTAAATCATTATGAAGTGATAAATTAATAGTCCAACCAACACTCCTTTTATAAAAGAAACCCATATTAGACCATAATTAGAAATTTTAAGTTTTTTCCCCCACCAAGAAATATATCTTTTATGCAATTCAATCATATCAATTTAAATGACAATCTTCATTTCGGTAATTTTCTTTTTAATCTTTTTTAAATCTTCCCATGAATATTTCTTATTTTCTGGAAATCTAATTAGGTAAGATGGATTAAACGATATCATCACAGGATAAGTTTTATTTTTTAATATTGTTTCTTGCCATTTTCCTCTTTCAGACGATATTTTACTATTAATACCTGTTACAGCTTCCATTGCCGAACTACCCATTAAAATAATAATTTTTGGATTAATGATTGAGATATGTTCTTTTAAGAAAACCGAGTATCTTTTTATTTCTTGAGATGTAGGCTTTCTATCTTCAGGAGGCCTAAAGTTTATTGCATAACTGCAATAAATATTTTGTCTTTTAATTTCTATTGCTAGTAGCATTTTATTTAATAATTCTCCAACCTCTCCTTTAAATGTTTTGCTGGATTTATCCTCTTCAATGCCTGGAGCTTCACCAATTAACATAATTGGACTATTTATATTCCCATCACCAAGAACAAGATTTTGAGAATTATTTTTTAAATTACAATTTTCGATTGAATTTATTTGTTGTTTTAATTTCTCTAATAATTCCAATTTATCATTTTGATTATTGTTATGATTATTTTCAACAATATTAAATCTATTTATGGGCTTAT
The DNA here is from genome assembly GCA_014653375.1 of Pelagibacterales bacterium SAG-MED48. Lineage (GTDB taxonomy): Bacteria > Pseudomonadota > Alphaproteobacteria > Pelagibacterales > Pelagibacteraceae > Pelagibacter. The sequence continues at coordinate 48,889 of JACWEP010000001.1, forward strand.
CTTTAAATATAAAGTTTGGCTCTATTGTATTTATTAATTCCTCGTCGAATTTGCCTTTTTGATTTATCGCTTTTTTAGTCATAGAATGATCAAATGTTTAATAAACTAATTAAAATATTAGTAGCCCTTGTAATATTCTATCAGACACCTGTATATTCTAAAAGTGCTAGTTTTAATGACTTTAATTCAAGAGATTTAACAAATTATTTTTCGGGAATAATTGCATATGAAAATAAAGATAATACAGATGCACTAAAATTTTTTAATGCTTCTAAAGTCCTAACAAACAAACATGATATATATTTAAAAAGATATGTGTATTCTTTAGTTTTAGAAAACAAAGTGGCTCAAGCCATCAATGTAATTAAAAATAGAAACAATAAAGATAACACAGATTTTTTTAATGCTTATATCCTTTTAGTAGTCGATAGTTTAAAAAAAAATGATTTTAAAAAAGCTGAAGAATATTTAACTCAAAGCTTAAAATTTAAAAATCAAAGAAGATTTAATTTAATAATTTCTGAAACATTAAAACAATATGTTTACAGTTTTAAAAATAAGAAAATTTTATCTAATAAACAAAATTTTGGAAACTTATCTTTAATATCTCAAATGTTTCAAAGATGTTATCTAAAGAAAAGTAATACTGGGTCTTTTTTTGTAAACTTGATTAATAATCAACAAGGAGATTATTCAAGATATATATTTTTTTATATTAACTATTTAATAGAAAATAAAAAAATAGAAAAAGCTAAAGAGATTGCTGGACAACTTGAATATATTAATTCTACATTATTATTATCACAAAGTAGAAGCTGGATTGAAAATGGAAAATTTAAAGAGTTTAATAAAATTTTTTCATGCAACAACCATAATGATATTGTTAGTGAGTTTTTATTTTTAGTTTCAAATCTTTATTCATCTCAGGATGATTTTGAAAATTCAAATTTTTACTTAAATTTGTCTAATTATTTAAATCCAAATTTCACATTTAATTTATCTCTTGTAGCTGAAAATTTTTATATGAATAAAGAGTATACTAAAGTCAAAGAAGTTTTGAAAAACTTTAATAAAGAAGATGAATTCTATTATTGGTTTAGAGTTAAAAAGGAAGCTCAAATGATTATTAAAGAGGATGGTTATGAAGATGGAATAGACTATTTAAGCACAAAGTTTAATAAAATTAAAAATCCAAATTTAAAAATGGTTTTTGATATTGCAAACTTTTATAAAAACGCAAAAAAGTATGAAGAAGCAATAGATTATTATACACAGATTATTTCATCATTAAGTGATAAGTCTGATATGAAGTCAGATTTACTCTATAGACGTGGTGGAAGCTATGAAAGAATGGGTAATTACGAAAAGTCTGATGAAGACCTGTTACATTCATTGAGAATTAATCCAGATGACGCATATGCTCTTAATTATTTAGCATACTCCTGGTTGGAACGTGATTATAAGATTGATGAAGCTTTTCAAATGTTGGAAAAAGCATACGCAGCTAAAAGTGAAGATCCTTACATTATAGATTCAATAGGTTGGGCTTATTATTTAATAGATAATTATGTTGAGGCAGAGAAATATTTAAAAAGAGCAGTAGAATTAATGCCAGAAGACCCAATAGTTAACGATCATTATGGAGATATTTTGTGGAAATTAAATCGTAAAATTCAAGCAAGATATTTTTGGAATAATGTTTTAAGCTTTGATGATACTGATGAAGATATAAGAAAAAATATAAATATTAAAATCATAGAAGGTCTTAAAAATAGCTAAATGAGCTTTATTGAAGTGAAATCATTTGCTAAAATTAATTTAGCATTGAATGTTACAGGTAAATTAAAATTATTACATAAAATTGAGAGTATTGTTTCGTTCATTAGTTTGAGTGATTTAATTTTTATTAAGAAAATTAAAGGACCCAACCATCGAATTTCTTTTTATGGAAATTTTTCAAAAAATATTGATAGTGATAATACCGTTGTAAAACTTTTTAAAATTCTTGATAAAAAAAAACTATTAAAAGATAGAAAGTTTCAGATTAGAATTAAAAAAAATATACCACAAAAAGCAGGACTAGGTGGAGGATCTATGAATGCATCAAGTGTTTTAAATTTCCTAATTAAAAAAAAAATTGTAAAGATCAGTCAAAAACAAATTCAAAATATTTCTAGTTTAATTGGTTCTGATGTAATTTTAGGAGTCAATTATTCAAGTGCTATATTGAAATCTAATAATATGGTTAAAAAGTTTTCTAAGTGCCCTATATTTCATACACTCCTGGTTAAACCAAATTTTGGTTGTTCTACAAAAGTAATTTATTCAAGAGTAAAAAAAATTACAAATTCCAAGTTTAATAATCCAAAAAAATTAATGTTTAATCCTGAGTATTTGGCAAGGCAAGAAAATGCCTTGGAACTAGCTGCATTTTCTAGATACCCAAAACTCAAAAGAATTAAATCTTTTTTAGAAAATTTAAAAAACCCATTATTTGTAAGAATGACGGGTTCGGGCTCAGTAATAATTGCGTATTACCAGTCAAAAAAAGATTGTGAACTGGCAAAAGTTCAATTTAAAAGGAAATATAAAAATTATTGGTGCAATACATCAAAAACTATATAATTTTTTTTTTTTGTGATATATGAAATAAATATTGGCCCATGGTGAAGTGGTATCACATCTGTTTTTGGTACAGAGATCCGAGGTTCGAATCCTTGTGGGCCAGCCACATATGAATAACTTATTAGATAGAATTTTTTTTAGATCAAAAAACCTTGATTATATAAGTCAAAATCTAAAAGATATTACTAACCAGACGCCTGCCAATAAAATCTTTGAAGCTATTAATAACTATTCAGAAAGTAGTGAGATTAGATACGTGGGCGGATGTATTAGAAAGGTTATAAAAAAAGAAACTATTGATGATATTGATCTAGCAACAAATTTAAAACCAGATGAAGTCTGTGAGGCACTAAAAAAAAAAAATATTAATTTTTATGAAACTGGTGTTGAGCACGGAACAATAACTGCAATAATTGATAAATATAAATATGAAATTACCTCACTAAGAAAAGATGTAACAACAGATGGAAGACATGCAAAAGTTGAATTTTCTTTAGACTGGAAAGAAGATGCTTCAAGAAGAGATTTTTCAATTAATTCAATTTATTCAGATGGTGAAGGAAATTTATTTGATCCAAATAATGGAAAAAAAGACTTAGATGAAGGTTCAATTAATTTTATTGGAGATACTGAGGATAGAATTAAAGAGGATTACCTAAGAATACTTAGATATATTCGTTTTTTTCTCAATTATTCAAAACATGAACATGACCCTGAAATAATTAAAGTAATAAAAAGAAATATTGATGGAATATCTAAATTATCTGGTGAGAGATTATTAGATGAATTTAAAAAACTAACAAAATCTAATGGTTTTATAAAACTTTTTAAAGACAAAGATAGTTTGGAACTTATAGAAATTATATTTCCTCAATTAAAAAATTTAGAAAGATTTAAAAAATTAAATCCTTATGCAAATGATAATTTATTAAAAATTGATTTTATTTTTCTACTAGCACTCATGATAATTGATGGAACTGATAATACTGATTACTTTTTTTATAAATTTAGTATGTCTAAAAAGGACCAAAAAAGATTAAAATTAATTGATCTTTTTTATAAAGAAAAAATTAATATTAAAAATTTTACAGAAAAAAATTTTAATAAGATCTTTTATTATAATGGTAAGCAAGCTGTAAGTGATATTATTAATTTTAAGTTATTTACATCAAGTAAAGTGGAAAAAAAACTGATTAAATTAATGGAAACTTATCAAGATAAAGTAATCCCAACTATGCCAGTGGGAGCCAATTTACTTATGAATAAATATAATATTCCTGAAGGCAAAACATTGGGTAGTAAATTAAAAATGATTGAAGAAATTTGGGTAGGTAATAATTTTAATATTACTGATAAACAAGTCGAAAAAATTGCTAAAAATTAGATATATTTTACGTCTTTAATTTTAAAATTTTTAACTCCAGCCGGAGTTTTAATTTCTACTAAATCGTTTTTGTTTTTACCTATTAGTCCTCTACCTATTGGAGATTGAAAAAAGATTAATTTTTGTTTCAAATCGGCCTCATCTTTCCCGACTATTTTATAACTAATTTTTTCTCCATTATCCAAATTTTCTAAAAAAACAGTAGAACCAAAAATTACTTTTCCATCATTATTTAATTTTGTAACATCAATAACATTTGCTCTAGCTATGATATCGTTGATTTCTGTTATTCTACCTTCGTTATGAGATTGTTCCTCTTTTGCGGCATGATATTCAGCATTTTCCTTGAGATCCCCATGTGATCTTGCTTCGGATATAGCGGCCACTATTTCTGGTCTTTTCTTTTCTTTTAAAAAAACTAGCTCTTCTTCTAATCTATTCAAACCATTTAATGTGATTGGTTCTTTATCCATTTTTTATTTCCATTTTGCAATTGGAGGTAACGACATTAATATTCCTTCTACGTTTCCACCTGTTTGTAAGCCAAATTTTGTACCTCGATCATATAACAAATTAAACTCTGCATATCGACCTCTTTTAATATACTGCATCTCTTTATCTTTTAAAGTCCATTTTTTTTTAATTTTTCTTTTGATAATATCATTAAATATCATTTGAAAAGTAACACCCACATCTCTTACAAATTGAAAATCTTTCTCAAAATTTTTTTTTTTATAATCAAAAAAAATTCCACCAATTCCTCTAGCTTCATTTCGATGGGGTAGGTAAAAATATTCATCACACCATTTTTTATATTTTTTGTAATAATTTTTATTATGTCGATCACACATTGACTTTAAGGTTTTGTGAAATTTTTTCTTTTCATTGATATCTTTGCTTGAAGGCGTAACATCCATCCCTCCTCCAAACCAATTTTGTGTCGTACAAATATATCTGGTATTGAAGTGCATTGCTGGGATATTGGGGTTTTTCATATGCATTACAACTGATATTCCTGAAGCCCAAAATCTAGGATCTTTACTAGCTCCTGGAATTTTATTTTGAAATTCTATTGGAAATTTTCCATCAACTTTTGAAAAATTAACACCTACTTTTTCAAAAATCTTTCCGTCTTTAATAATTCTGTATTCACCACCACCTTCATCTTTGTCTTTATTTCTTTTCCAAGTAGTTGATTTAAATTTTAATTTATTTTTTTCTAATTTGATAATATCATCACAGATTGCATTTTGGAGTAGCTTAAACCAATTGCTAGCCAGGTCTTTTTTAATATTTAAATCCATTTATATTATTTCTGTTTGTCTTAAACTTTCAGCTAAAACAATTGCAACTGAAGATGCAATATTAAGAGATCTAAAATTATTATTCATTGGTATTTTTAATCGGTTTTCTGTTAATTGATGAATACTTTCTGGCACCCCAGCACTTTCACGACCAAATAATATTGTGTCATCTGAATTAAACTTAAATTTAGTATAAGATATCGATCCCTTTGTTGTCATCAATACAATTCTCTGATTCTTTTTAGCTTCAAAAAATTTATCTGAGCTTTGATAGAATTTAATTTGATTATGATCCATATAGTCCATAACCACTCTTTTAAAGCGTTTATCTGTTAAAAGAAAACCACAGGGTTCAATTATTTCTAATTTTGCCCCCAAACATGCGCAAGTTCTAATTATTGCTGCTGTATTTTGAGGAATATCAGGCTCATATAGTGCAATTATAGGTCTTAGAATTGTTGAATTCTGTGTCATTCTATCAGTAGTAAAAATATTATTTTATATTATATGAATTCGTATATTAAGTAATTTAAATCAATATTAGACAAGATAAACAACTAAAATAGATGTCAGATAAAAAACCAGAAAGACGAGATTTTTTATTTACTGCCTCATATGCTGTGGGAGCAGTAGGAGTTGCTGCAGTTGTTTGGCCACTAGTTGATCAGATGAATCCTGATGCTTCAGTAAAGGCACTAGCTAGCACAGAAGTTGATGTAAGTTCAGTTAAACCTGGAAACACCATCACAGTACTTTGGAGAGGTAAACCAGTTTTTATAAGAAGAAGAACCCAAGATGAAATTTCAGAAGCAAAATCTGTTAAGATGGAAGATTTAAAACATCCTGAAAAAGATGAGGATAGAGCAAAAGATCCAGAATGGCTAGTGATGCTTGGAGTTTGTACTCACCTTGGATGTGTACCTTTAAATGATAAGGGTGACTATGATGGTTGGTTTTGTCCGTGCCATGGTTCACACTATGATACTTCAGGTAGAATTAGAAAAGGTCCAGCACCGTTAAATATGGAAGTTCCTAAATATGAATTTGTTAACGCTAATACAATCAAAATTGGTTAAATTATATGAGTGATCACGAATACGTACCTTCATCAAAATTTGGAAAATGGTTTAACGATAGACTACCGTTACTTACATTGGCGAGTCATCTAACTGATTATCCAACTCCTAAGAATTTAAATTATTGGTGGACTTTTGGTGGAATTTTAACTTTCTGTTTAATAACTCAAATTGTAACCGGTTTAACTCTTGCAATGCATTACATCGCACATGCAGATATGGCTTTTGAAAGCGTCGAACATATTATGAGAGATGTAAACTATGGTTGGTTAATTAGATATATTCATGCAAATGGTGCTTCAATGTTTTTTCTAGCAGTTTACATTCATATTTTTCGATCTTTATTTTATGGATCTTATAAATCTCCAAGAGAAATTATCTGGATTATTGGAATAATTATTTACTTATTGATGATGGCAGCTGCATTTATGGGTTATGTACTACCTTGGGGGCAAATGAGTTTTTGGGGAGCAACAGTTATAACTAATTTATTCAGTGCAATACCATTAGTGGGAGAAGGTATTGTAACTTGGTTATGGGGAGGATATTCAGTTGATAATCCAACTTTAACAAGATTTTTTACACTTCATTATTTAATTCCTTTTTTAATTTTAGGTCTTGTTGTTTTGCATATATGGGCATTACATGTTCCAGGGAATAATAATCCAATTGGAATAGATGTTAAAAAACCATCAAAAGACACTGTGCCATTTCATCCATACATAGTTATTAAGGATGGTTTTGCATTGCTAATGTTTATGATTGTCTTTGCATTTTTTGTTTTTTATTCACCAAATATTTTAGGCCACGCTGACAATTACATTGAAGCAAATCCAATGGTTACTCCAGCTCATATTGTCCCTGAATGGTATTTACTACCTTTCTATGCAATTTTAAGATCGGTGCCTGATAAACTTCTTGGTGTAGTTGCGATGTTGTCTGCAATCTTGATATTAGCTGCTCTACCTTGGTTAGATACATCAAAAATAAGATCAGCTGTATTTAGACCACTATACAAACAGTTTTATTGGATACTTGTCGCCGATGTTTTGATACTAGGATACATTGGAGCAATGCCAGCCGAAGGTCTTTATTTACTAATAGCAAGAGTAGCGACAGCATATTACTTCCTTCACTTTCTGGTTATTTTGCCTGTACTTGGGTTTAAGGAAAAAACTATACCAGTTCCCCTAAGTATTACAGAACCTATTCTTGGAGGCTCTCCAAATTTAGCAATGGCTAAAAACAAAGAAAGCCTAGATAAATAAAGTGAAGAATTTTATTAAATTATTTTCAATTCTGGTCTTATTTTTTTTTACAATTACCCAATCAAACTCAGCTGAAAAAATTGATTATTTAAAAACTGATTGGAGCTTTAAGGGACTTTTTGGTAAATTTGATAGGGGTTCGCTTCAAAGAGGCTATCAGGTTTATACGGAAGTCTGTGCTGCCTGCCATTCGATGAAATATTTAAGTTATAGAAATTTAGGAGAAAAGGGTGGGCCAGAATTTTCAGAAGCAGAAACTAAAGCAATTGCAGCATCTTTTGAAGTAACCGATGGACCTAATGCAGATGGCGAAATGTTTGAAAGACCAGCAAAGCTATCTGATAAATTTGTAATGCCATATGAAAATGTTAAAGCTGCGCAAGCTGCTAATGGTGGTGCATATCCACCAGACATGTCAGTTTTAGTAAAAGCAAGAGGTGGTGGGGTAGATTATATTTATTCATTGCTTCAAGGTTATGAAGAAGTACCAAGTGGAATGACATTAGATGAAGGTGTTCATTACAATAAATACATGTATGGAAATAAAATTAGAATGTCTGCTCCACTTTCAGAAGATATAGTTGAATATGGAGATGGTACTAAAGCAACTGTTGAGCAAATGTCAAAAGATGTAACTACATTTTTAATGTGGGCAGCTGAGCCTCATTTAGAAGCTAGACATCAAATGGGTTTTAAAGCAATTGTGTATTTAATTATTTTAACTACCTTGGTATATTTTAGTATGAAAAAAATCTGGTCACGTGTTGAATCTGAAGTTTAAAACATCTCCATCTTTTACAATATAATCTTTACCTTCTAGTCTCATTTTACCGTTAGTTTTTGAATTAACCCACCCATCATTTGTAATAAAATCATTATAAGAGACTGTCTCAGCTCTAATAAATCCTTTTTCAAAATCAGTATGTATTTCACCGGCTGCTTTTGGGGCTGTACAGTTTTTTTGAATGGTCCAAGCTCTAGTTTCTTCTGGTCCAGACGTAAAATATGTATCTAGTTCTAAGATTTTGTATCCTTTTTGAATTAACAGACTTAATCCAGTTTCTTTTAAACCAATCATTTCCATATAATTTTTTCTCTCGTTTGATTCTAGTTCATTAATTTGATTTTCTATATCAGCAGATACAATTAAAGTATTTTCTTCACCAAATTTTTCTATAAATTTTTGAGTATATTGGTTTCCTTCCTGAACACTTTGTTCATCTACATTGCAAACAAATATTTTTGGCTTAATTGACAATAAGCCGCTTTGATTAAGTAGTTTGTTGTCAAATTGAGATTTTAAAACTGATATATCTTTATCATTATTGATACAGTCCAATGCAACTTCCAATATCTTTAATTGTTCTTCATCAACATTTTTTTTGTTACTTTTTTCTAATCTTTTTTGGATAGACTCCAAATCAGCTAGCATCATTTCTGTTTCAATTATTTCAAGATCTCTAATAGGGTCTACAGTTGGATTAACATTTTGAATATCATCAGAATCAAAACATCTGATCATATGAATGATTGCGTCGACTTCTCTGATATGAGAGAGAAATTTATTACCTAATCCCTCACCTTTAGATGCACCTTTTACTAGGCCCGCAATATCAACAAATTCAATAGTTGTATTTATAATTTTTTTAGAATTTGAAACTTTTGATAAATTATTTAATCTTTCATCTGGAACAGGAACAACACCCACGTTTGGATCTATCGTACAAAAGGGAAAGTTTGCTGCTTGAGCTTTACTCGAATTAGTTAAAGCATTAAATAAAGTAGATTTACCGACGTTGGGCAAACCAACAATTCCACATTTAAAACTCATTATTTAGTATTGTTTACGGTACTGGAGAATAAATCTAATTTTTTTTCTACCAGAATTGAAATAGAATTATTAATGTTGTCAGAAATCTTTTCTATATTTAGCATTTCATCCTCTTCGAAATTTTGAAGAACAAAATCACCAACTTCAATATTTTCTTTAGGTTTTCCAATCCCAATTCTCACTCTTGAGTAGTCTTTACCTATAAATTTATCAATTGATGCAATTCCATTATGTCCTGCGCTTGATCCACCAAATTTTGCTTTAATCTTTCCAAATTCAACATCAAGATCATCATGAAAAACAATCACATCTTCTGCATCTATTTTAAAATATTCAATAAGCTCCCTAATACAGATTCCAGAATTATTCATAAAAGTTAAAGGTTTGATAGCATAAATTTTTTGATCTCCAACATTTCCAGTTGTAAGAAGCCCTTTAAACTTGGGTTTTTGTTTTGATAAGCCAAATTTTTTATTAATAGAGTCTATAATTTTAAAACCAACATTATGTCTATTATTTTCACTATCTGGTGTTGGATTACCTAGACCTACAAATAAAAGCATATTTTTCTAATGGGTAGTAGTATTTAACTTTAACAGTTTATTTCTTCTCTTCAGAAGGTTTTTTATCATCACCCTCTTTCTTATCACCTTCAGCAGCTGTTTTGTCTCCATCTGTGGCAGCGGCCTCAGTTCCTGCTTCACCTTCTGCTGCTTCTGCTTCGGCTGGTTTCTCAGGTTCCTTCATAACTGTTGGTGCAGCAAGTGTTGCTATAACAAAATCTCTTCCTCTAATTGTTGGGGTAACATCTGTCTCTAAATTAATAGACGATATTTTAAAACTTTCACCTATTTCAACTCCATCAAGATCAATTACGAGACTTTCTGGAATTTTTTCACTTGGACATCTTAATTCTACTTGTCTTCTAACGATGTTAAGAACACCACCTCTTTTTAAACCTGGTGACTTTTCATGATTAATGAATTGTACAGGTACTTCTATTCTTAATTTTACACCAGGAATAACTCTTAAAAAGTCAACATGAATTGGATCATCAGTAATAACATGATATTTAATTTCTCTTGGAAGAACATTTTGAGGTTTTCCATCAACATTAAGTGTTACTATATTTGATAAAAAATTTTCTTTCTCAATTAAAGCTTTTAATATCTTTTTTGAAATTGAAACTTTTTCATTTTGAGCCTCACCACCATATATTATAGCTGGAACATTCCCATTATTTCTAAGAACACTCAAATCACCCTTAGTTTTTGTGTCTCTTATGTTTGCGTCTAATAAATTCATAAAATCATGGGTTTTTAGCCCAAGTTCTTTAATAACTCAAGGTAATTATTTAAATAAATCTGAAACAGATGTTGAGTTAGATATTCTTTTGATTGCTTCTCCCATTAAGGCTGAAATAGGCAGAACCTCAATGTTTTTAACACCTTTAATTTTATTATTATTGTCTATTGTATCTGTAATAACCAGATTTTTAATTACAGAATCTTTAATCTTTTTAACAGCCTCACCACTTAATACCCCATGAGTAATATATACATAAACCTCTTTTGCACCTCTTACTTTAAGAGCTTTAGCGGCATTAACAATTGTTCCACCAGAGTCAATGATGTCATCAACAATTATACAAGTTTTACCTGTAACATCACCAATTACATTCATAACTTGTGATTGGCCAGGTTTTGGTCTTCTTTTGTCAACAATAGCAAGTCCAACATTTAAAAGTTTACCTAATGCTCTAGCTCTTTCGGTACCACCAACATCGGGCGCAACACAAATAATATTTTTACTTTTTATCTTTTTTTTTATGTGTCTTGCAAAAATAGGAGTTGCAAACAAGTTATCAACTGGAATATCAAAAAAACCTTGAATTTGACCTGCATGTAAATCTACAGTTACAACTCTATCTGCACCAGCTTTAGTAATAAGGTTTGAAACAAGCTTAGCAGAGATTGAAGTTCTTGGGACAACTTTTCTATCCTGTCTAGCGTATCCAAAGTAAGGAATAACTGCGGTAATATTTTTTGCAGAAGATCTTTTTAGCGCATCTATACAAAGCAAAAGTTCCATTAAATTATCGTTGGCAGGTGATGAAACTGATTGAATGATAAAAATACTATTTCCTCTTATATTTTCATTTATCTCAACATAAATTTCACCATCAGAAAAATTTTTAATACTAGAGTTTACCAATTTAGATTTTAAATACTTTGCAATATTTTTACTAAGAGGTTTGTTGCTGTTTCCGGATAATAATTTCATTAAAAAACCTAATTAAGCATAATTATTGAAATATTTCTACCATAATCATTATGTTTAAGCTTTAAAGCTCTTCTTGCACTAAAAAATTTATGTTTGATGTCAAAAGTATCAATTTTCAAAACATCTATATGTTTAATACCATTTTTTTTAAGAGATGTATAAATATAACTGGTTAAATCAAAGTATAATTTTTTTTTATTAATTTTAAAAAACATTAAATTGTTTTTATTTTTTTTAATAAATTTTTTTTTGAAATCTTCTTTAACTTCATAATTTTTTTGAGAAATTGAAGGACCTATTGCAGCAGTTATATCACTTAATTCACACCCTTTTTTTATCATAAATTTAATTACATTATTTACAATGTCTTTATAGGCACCTTTCCATCCAGCATGAATAGCGGCTATTATTTTTTTTTTATCATCATAAATTAATATTGGGGAGCAATCAGCTGTCAACACAGCAATAGGCAAATATTTTTGATTGGTTATTATTGCATCAGCTTTAGGTTTTTTTTTATTTTTATATTTTTCATCAATATAAATAAATTTATTGCTATGGATTTGATGAAGTAAAAAAATATTTTTTGCTTTACTGCTAATTTTTTTTCTAACTATATGTAAATTTTTTTTGACATTTGATGTATTATCCTTTGAACCAGGTCCACAGTTTAAACTTTTATAAATGTTTTTTGATTTTCCACCAACACTGTTAAAAAAACCATGTTTTAAATTTTTTATCTTTAATAGTTTTTTTGACTCAATCAACCTGGAAGCCTGTATTAAATTTATTTTTTGTTTTTTTTATCAGCATTACCTTAAATAATTCACCCATTTGTTTTTCATCAATTAGACGTCTTATTCTATAGAACAAATCTGTTTTTTTTGAAAATGGTATATTTTCACTTACCATCTCTGCTCTTTGAAGTATTCCCATACTTGTTAGGAATTTTTTTTGATTACTAACAATTGAATTTAGATCACTAAATTGTTCAATAAATTTGTTAAATAAATTAAAGTTAATATTATAAGTTATATCTGAATCTCCAATATCCTCTAAAACATTGGAATATTTATGATTGTTTATAGCTTGGAGGGTTTCATGCATTTTAGAATTCAAATATCCATAATCAATTATTAATATTCCACCATCATTTGTTTTTACTATGTTGCAAATATTTTTTAAGTATTCAAAAGCATCTGGTGAATACTCAATGATATTTTGATTTTTTGAAATTTCAAAATTAAGTTGTTGTTCAATCTTTTTAATATCTATTAATTGTTCTTTAAATTCAGCCTTATTTTCTTCCTTTAAATCTACAAATCGCTCAATCCAATTCTCTTTTTTTTTAAAAAATTGTTTAATTGGTAAAGCATCAAAAAACTCATTAGCTAAAAAAATTGTTGGATGTGAATTGACTGGTTTAATATCTTTGATCCAGCTTATTTTTTCTAATTTTAAATTCTCCTTTTGATTGTTTATTAAAAAATCACTTTTTTCATGTATTAAAAAGCTAGAGCTATTAAAACATTCGGGAAAATTTTTGAGTGTAGCCCATATAACCTTCATCATTTCACCATTTCCAGCACCCAACTCAAGCAAATTAAATTTTTTAGGTGAACCAATACTTTTCCAAAAAGTTACTACCCAAATAGCAATTATTTCTGAAAAAAGTCTTGTAATATTTGGGGCAGTAATAAAATCCCCATCTTTACCAAAAGGATTTTTTTTCATGTAATAACCCGAGTCTTTATCGTAAAGAGCAAATTCTATAAATTTATCTAAAGGTAAACTAGTAGGTCTGTTTATTTTCATTTTTAAGATAAAATAAAATTATTCCAATCACAAAGAATATTAAGCTAATAATTTGTCCCATTGATAGTTCAAAAATTAAGTAACCTAGTTGTTCATCAGGCACTCTAACAAATTCAATAAAGAATCTAAATAGAGAATAAAAGATTAAAAATAACCCTGAAATCAAACCAGGTTTTTTTAGATAATCTTTATTTTTAAAGTACATTAATATTATGAATAATATAACACCCTCTAAAATTGCCTCATATAGTTGCGAAGGATGTCTTGATAAGTTATCAACCTGGATAAATGTTACAGCCCAAGGGATATCTGTAGGTGTTCCATAAAGTTCTGAGTTTATAAAATTTGCCAATCTTCCAAAAAAAATTCCAATCGGAGCCACCAATGAAACTAAGTCCATATATAAAAAAGAATCTTGATTATTTCTTTTTGAAAATAGAATGGTAGCAACAATTATACCTATCAAGCCTCCATGAAAAGACATGCCACCTTCCCAAACTTTAAAAATATCAAAAAGATTATTTATATAATAATTAAAATTATAAAAAATTATATATCCCAGTCTACCACCTATAATTATTCCAATCACTAGGTAGGTTACATAATCGTCAAATTTTTCATTTATATCAGATTTTTGAATGAGTACTTTCTTACACAATAACCAACCAATAATAATTCCTGCAATGTATGCTAAAGAATACCACCTAATTTCAAATGATATAATTTGAAAAGCAACTGGGTCAAAATTATTGATGAACATTTTAAATAATACTTATAAGGTATATATTATATATGAAAAACTCTAAATTTATAATTGATAAACTCGGTAAGCTTTTTGAGCAAGGTATTATTTCCTCAAAAGATCTTAGTTCAGAGCTTTTTAATATTTTAAAATCAAAAAGAGATGAAATTGTTTTTAAGATGAAACTTACAAGTAAAGATGAATTTGATGTTCTATCTAAAAGAGTTGAAAATTTAGAGAATAAAATAAAAAAATTAGAAATTAAGAAAAGAAAAAATACTAAACAGGCAAAAAGATCTTAACACGTAGCCCATTCATTTTAGACTTTTCAAGCATTATATTACCTCCATGTGATCTCACAATATCTGAGGCAATAGATAGACCGAGACCCACACTTGATTTAGAGTCCGCTCGTCCTTTATCTATCTTATAGAAGGGCTTAAATACATTTTCATATTCTTTACTTGGTATACCTGGGCCATCATCGTCAATTATAATAAATAAATTTGTATTTTTTTTATTGAGTTTAATCTCAACTTTATTTGCATATTTTAATGCATTATCAATTATATTATTTAGACATCGATTAATTAAGTTTTTTCTACCACTATAATAAACTCTTGGTACCAGATCTTGTAAGATATTATTGTTCGCATATTTATTGATAACATCTTCTATTAATTGAGATAAATTAAATGCCTCATCTTTTTCCATGTATGATGAGCTGGTAAATTGGAGATATTCATTAAGCATTTTTTCCATTTCATTAATATCTTCAGTTAATTTTTTAGCTAAATCTTTATCTTTAATAAAAGCAATTTGTAACTTCATTCTAGTTAATGGTGTTCTCAAATCATGACTGATACCTGATAACATTTCTGTTCTTTGATTAAGATGCCTAAGAATTCTTTTTCTCATTTTATCAAATTCATGTCCTGCCTGCCTAATCTCTAAAGCGCCAGATGGTTTGAATTCTTCAATTATTTCTCCTTTACCGAATCTTTCAGCAGCACGTGCAAGGTTAGTGATAGGCCTAGTTTGGTTTTTTAGAAATATTAATGAGATAATCACCATTATAATTGCTGGAACAGTGATCCATAATGCAAATAACCTAGCTGATGAACTAGTAACTCGATCTTTAGATACTAGAAATTTAAAATAACCCTCACCATATTTTATTCTTAAATCAATTAACTCTTTATAGCTTATCGTATCAAACCAGTATTCTCCAGGATTAAATTTTGATTTTAATTCTCGTCTGAGAGTTCTATCAATGGGGCTAAACCACCTCTCATTATATTGGGTATCAAATTTATTATTACTAAATTCTATATTTAAATCTAAAAATAAAGAGAATAGATTTTTTAACTCACCTCTATCGATTTTTTCATTATCATAAACTTCAACAAATGTACTAATTTCATTAATTAATGCCCTGGTCATTCCTTTGTTAGTTTTGATCCAAAGACTATCAAAAAAAACAACAGTTATAATTAATTGGAGAACCAGGATAGGAGCAGCTACAATTAAAAGAGCTCTATAAAATAATCTTTTAGGTAATATTTTTTTAAAAAAATTACTCAATCCAGAGAACATATCCTGCACCTCTAATTGTTTGTAAAAATTTTGGATTTTTAGGGTCAATTTCAATTTTTTTTCTTAATCGTGTTATAATTACATCAATAGATCTTTCTTTATTCAGGTCTATTAATTGACCAATATCTTCTCTTGAAAAAGTTTTACCAGGGTTATTAATCATTTTTTCTAAAATTATTTTTTCTGTATTATTTATTTTAAATTCTTTTTCATTTTTTATTATCAAAAGTTTATTTAAGTCAATTTTGACATTTGCAAACTCTATAATTCTAACCTGTTCAGTTTTAATAGTTTTATTCAAAATATTTTTAATTCTTAAAATCAACTCTTTAGGTTCGAATGGTTTAGGCAAATAATCATCTGCTCCAGTTTCTAGACCCTCAACTCTTTCACTTGCTTCACCTTTGGCAGTTAAAAGAATAATTGGCGTATCTAATTTTTTTTTATGATCTTTAATAAACTCTAAGCCACTTTTTCCTGGCATCATGATATCTAAAATTATTAAATCAAATTTTATAATTTTAATTTTTTCTGATGCGTTTTCTGCATTATCTGCTGTTGTTACTAAAAAATTATTTTCATTTAGATATTTTTTAACTAAAGATCTTATACCATCGTCATCATCTACAACTAGAATATGCGCAATAAATTTATCCATTTATAATTTTACTTAACACATTATCAAAATTAATTACTTCTTCTGAACTTGAGTTAAGTAATGCACCATAAACTCTTTTCTTTTGAAGTTCGAAAATTTCGTTAAAAATCTTTTTGCCTTTATCATTTAAAAAAACATGCTTAATTCTTGTATCTTGATCATCTTTTTTAAAAGTTACAATTTCTAATTTAATTAAATCTTTAAGTACTCTATTTAAGCTTTGTTTGGTCACCTTTAGTCGCTTTAAAAGTTCTGAAATTGAAATACCTTCATACATCGATAGTAAGTGAATAACTTTATGGTGAGCCAAACCAATAGAATACTTATTTAATACGTTTTTTGAGTCTGAAAAAGTTTCTCTATAACTGATAAATAATTTTTCAATCAAACTTTTTAATTGCTCATCTTTTAAATATAAAAGTTCTTTCATTTTAGGTAAGTTATATTGACATATTAAAGATACAAAGATATTTTTTAATTATAATTAAAAAATTTCATACATGACACCTTACGATAAAAGATTAGGAAAAATTTGGTATAATAGTGAACTAGTTGACTGGGCTGATGCCAATATACATATTTTAAATCATGGACTTCATTATGCTAGCTGTGTTTTTGAGGGTGAACGAGTTTATGATGGTTCTATATTTAAATTAGAAGAACATACATCTAGACTTTTTTATTCTGCTGAAAGAATGGGAATGACAATTCCTTATACTGAACAAGAAATAAATGATGCATCTAATAAAATTATTTCAGTACAAAAAGTAAATAATGGGTACGTAAGACCTACTATTTGGAGAGGTAGTGAAATGATGGCAATTTCTGCACAACAAACAAAAATTCATGTAGCTATAGCAACTTGGGAATGGGGTTCATATTTTGATCCAAAACTTAAAGTAGAAGGAATAAAATTAAATATCTCTAATTGGCGAAGGCCAGCACCCAATACTATTCCTTGGGACACAAAAGCTTCGGGCCTTTATATGATTTGTACACTATCAAAGCATGAAGCAGAGAAACAAGGGTATACAGATTCTTTAATGTTAGATCATGAAGGAAATATAGCTGAAGCAACAGGTGCTAATATTTTTTTTAAAGATAAAAATGGAGAAATACATACACCAATCCCGGATTCTTTTTTAGATGGAATAACTAGAAGAACAGTAATTGAAATTGCAAAATCTAAAAATATAAAAATTAATGAAAGAAAAATTAGTCCATCAGAACTCCCTAATTTTGTAGGATGTTTTTTAACTGGAACAGCAGCTGAAGTAACTCCAGTATCATGTATTGCTGAAAATAAATTTAAGGTTTGTGAAACTATAATTGATTTAAATGAAAGCTATCAAACTTTAGTAAGAAAGAAAAAAGCAGCTTAATCTTTATTGTCTTCAGCCATAGCGTGATCAATCCCTTTACGCATATAATCGTAACCTGTAAAAAGAGTTAAAAATGCAGAAAGCCATAATAAAATAATTCCAATTGTTTGAGCATTATAGTCTTGGAAATTTATTATTTTATTACCTGTATCTCCAGATAACAACAGAGCAATAGAGGTCATTTGTAAAACTGTTTTTAACTTGGCAAGATTTGATACTGGAAGTTTTATTTGACCTTTAGCTAAAAATTCTCTTAAGCCTGAGATTAAAATTTCACGTGTAAGAATAATAATTGCAGCAATAACTTCGTAGTGTCTTATTGTTCCATCCATTACTAATAGTATTAGTGCAGTTGCAACTATGATTTTATCGGCAATTGGATCTAAAAGCTCTCCTAATTTAGACTCTTCCCCAAGCATTCTAGCTAACATTCCATCTAAAAAGTCAGTGAAAGATGCTACAATAAATAAAATTAATGCAGTTAAATCTCCATAAAACCCAGGAAGATAAAAAGCTAAAACGAAGAAGGGGACAATGATTATTCGCCCAATTGTTAATATATTTGGAATTTTTCTAAGCATAATTATTCGTGAAAAAAGTTATATATTTTTTTTGCAACTTTTTCCTCAACACCTTCTACAGATTTTATTTCATCAAAACTAGCAGACTCAACAGATCTTGCAGAACCAAAATGGTTCAATAAAGCCCTTTTTCTAATAGCACCTATACCATCGATCTGATCCAATAGTGATTTTGACAATCCTTTAGCTCTTTTGGCTCTATGAGAGGTAATCGCAAATCTATGTGCCTCATCTCTAAGTCTTTGCATAAAGAATAAAGTTGGATCATTTTTCTCAAATTTATAACTTTTACCATTATAGAAAAAGGTTTCATCTCCACTATTTCGCATTTTACCTTTTGCAATAGCAATCATTGGAAGATCATATAGCCCAAGCTCATCAAGCACTTCTTTTGCTGAAGAATATTGACCTTTACCACCATCAATTAGTACTAAATCAGGTAATGTTAAATAATTACCTTTCTCAAGAATCGCTCTTTTAAATCTTCTAGATAACACTTCTTTAAGCATAGCAAAGTCATCTTGCTCAGCTCCTTTTGTTTTAATATCAAATTTTCGATATCTCTTTTTAACAAACCCCTCATTACCAAAAGTAACCATAGCACCAACACTGTTTGTTCCTGAAATATGACTATTGTCATAAACCTCTACTAAATTAATTGTACTTTTTAGATTGAATTTATTAGCAACACCCTCAAATAAATTTTTGTTATTATTTGTTTCGTAAAGCTTTCTATTTAAAGATTCTTTTGCATTTTTTTCAGCCATTGCCACTACTTTTGCTTTAGTCCCTTTTTTTGCAGTATTGATTGAAATAGTATTTCCTTCTTTTTTACTTAAAGTTTCTTCAATTAGTTTTTTATCTTTGATATCACTATTGATAATAACTAATTTGGGTACAGTTTTATTTTCATAAAATTGCATTAAAAAAGAAGACATTATTTCTGAAACATCTTGATCGGGATCATGTTTTGGAAAGTAAGCTTGATTACCCCAATTTTGTTTTGATCTATAAAAAAATACTTGAATACAAGCTTTACCAGATTCTTTATACCCAGCAATTACATCAGCATCAACTAGGTTAGCCTCATTAATTCTCTGAGAAGATTGAATAATATTTAAAGACTTTATTCTATCTCTAAAAATTGAAGCCCTTTCGAAATCTAGTTGATCGCTTGCTGTCTCCATTTCTTTAGATAAATTTTTTTGAATATCTCTAGATTTACCAGATACAAATTGAATTGCTTGATCAACAGAACTTTTATAATCATCTTTATTTATGTAACCGACACAAGGGCCTGAACATCTTTTTATTTGATAAAGTATACAAGGTCTTTTTCTATTTTTAAAAGTCCCATCATCACAAACTCTTAATTGAAATATTTTTTGAAGCATTTTAATAGTCCAATTAGCAGTACCTGCAGATGCGAATGGACCAAAATAAAAACCTTCTTTTTCTTTTTTACCTCGGTGCTTCATTACTCTAGGCCATTGTTCTTTTCGTCCAATAAATATAAATGGAAAAGATTTGTCATCTTTAAGTAAAATATTAAATTTTGGCTTATGTTTTTTGATTAAATTAGCCTCCAAAAGTAAGGCTTCACTCTCATTTGCAGTAGTTGTGATCTCTAACTTAAAGGTTTGAGATAACATTCTTTCTGTACGAATAATGTGGTTTTTTTCAGCTACATAGCTTTTTAATCTATTGGGTAGGTTTTTAGCTTTTCCAACATAAAGAATATCATCTTTATGATTAAGCATTCTATAAACACCAGGACTTTTAGGAATTAGTGGAAGTTCTTTTTTTATTACTTCTTTTCCAAGTTCAGAGCTTTTCATGACTTCTTTTTTTGGTAATTTGAATACCAACAGAGGCACATTCTTTAATTATCTCTAATTTTTCTATCTGTAACATTATTTTTCCAATACGCTTATCTTTAAAAAGTACATCAAAAACATCTTCTGCAAGAGTTTCTAAAAAATTATAATGTTTATTTTTGGTAAGTTTTTTGATCAATTTTACAACTTGACCATAATTTACAATAGATTTGATATCTTTATCACTTGTTGGTTTTTTATCTTCATAGTCTATCTCAAGGCTAAATTTTACTTTTTGTGGTTTTTCTTTTTCAAAATCATAATAACCAAGTTTTAAATCTAGAGTTAATTCTTTGATTAGAATTTTTTTTTCGTAGTTGAATAAACTTTTATTTTTATCTATTTTTACAATTTTGAAATTATTCTTTTTCATTCTTTACCTATTACATCTGGTGTTTGCCAATTTAAGTTTTGACCACTGTCAATTGCTAAAACTTGTCCTGTAATAGAGCTGTTTTTAATAAAAAAGTCAACAGCATTACAAATTTCGTTAACATCTACTTGTTTTTTTAAAGGTGTTGCTAAATATTGTTTTTTGAAATGTTTATCACTTTGTCTTTTATTCTTAATTGTTGGACCTGGTGCAATTCCATTTACTCTTATATTTGGAGCTAAGCTCATCGCACTTGTTTTAGTCAAAGTATAAAGCCCAGTTTTACTTATTGTATATGAAAAGAAAAAAGGAGTAAGTTTAAAAACTCTTTGATCAATTATGTTAATAATATTGTTATTTTTACCCTTAATATTTTTTGCAAATTCTTTAGATAATAAAGCAGGTGTTCTTAAATTTGTTCTTAAATGTTTGCCCCAACTATCAGTAGTAAAATTATCTAATTTATCATTTTCAAATAATGATGCATTATTTATTAAACAATCAAAATATTTTAATTTAGATTTTGCAAATTTGACCATTTTATTTACATCAGTTTCTTTGCTTAAATCTGCTTTTACTAAATAAACTTTAGTTCCATTTATTTCTAATTCTTTTTTTAAACCTTCAGCCTTAGATTTTGATTTATTAAAATGGATTAATATTTCTTTATTGGGACCTGATAATTTCTTTGCAATTGCTGCACCAATTCTAGTAGCACCTCCGGTAATTATTATTTTATTTGCTTCCATTTTTTCTTTCCTTTTTGTGCTCTTGTACCTGGCAATCCCATTGTTGATCTACCTTTTGGATAAATTTTATTTTTTGAACTATATTTTTTTACTTTAGGATTTAAAGTAATTTCTAGTTCAGAAGCCTCAAGTTTTCTAATTTCATCCCTTATTTTTGCAGCTTCTTCAAATTCAAGGTTGGTTGCAGATTCTTTCATTCTCTTATTAAGAGCTTTTAGATGTTTTTTAAGATTACCACCAATATTCTCATCAGTCCCAACTTTTACATAATCTTTCTCATAAACGCTCTCCAAAACATCCCCAATTTCTTTTTTAATGCTGGTTGCATTAATGTTATGTTTTTTGTTATAAGTTACTTGAATAGCTCTTCGTCTATCCGTTTCTTTGATCGCATTTTTAATACTTTTTGTTTCTTTATCTGCATAAAGAATTACTCTACCTTCAAGATTTCTTGCAGCTCTTCCAATAGTTTGAACTAAAGAAGTTTCAGATCTTAAAAACCCTTCTTTATCTGCATCTAAAATTCCAACTAATGCGCACTCAGGTATATCTAACCCCTCTCTAAGCAAGTTAATCCCAACCAATACATCAAAGACACCTAATCTTAAGTCTCTCATGATCTCAATTCGCTCTAAGGTGTCGATATCAGAGTGCATATATCTAACTTTGATGCCGTTTTCGTGAAGATATTCGGTTAGATCTTCAGCCATCTTTTTGGTTAAAGTTGTAACTAATACTCTAAAATTATTGTTTATTACTTTTACACATTCATGCATCAAATCATCTACTTGGTTTTTAGCAGGTCTTATTTCAACTGGAGGATCAATTAATCCTGTAGGTCTAATTATTTGCTCCACAAACTTATTTTTGGTTTGTTTTAGTTCCCAAGGGCCAGGTGTTGCTGACACAAACACTGTTTGAGTTCTCATTGCATCCCACTCTTCAAATTTAAGAGGTCTGTTATCCATACAAGAGGGTAGTCGAAATCCATATTCTGCAAGATTACTTTTTCTAGATCTATCTCCTTTATACATTCCGTTTAACTGTGGAACTGTTACGTGGCATTCATCAACAAAAATTAAAGTTTCATCTGGAAAATATTCAAATAGAGTGGGAGGTGGCTCTCCAGGTTTTCTACCTGATAAAAACCTTGAATAGTTTTCAATTCCAGCACAAGATCCAGTAGCTTCAATCATTTCTAAATCAAATTTAGTTCTCTCTTCTAATCGTTGTGCTTCAAGTAATTTATTCTGTTCTTTAAATTTCTTTAAAGTTGCTTCTAACTCTCTTTTAATTTTAATTATTGCTTGTTCAATTGTTGGCTTTGGAGTGATGTAATGACTATTTGCATAAACTTTAATTACATCAAGTTCATTAACTAAATCACCTGTTAGTGGATCAAATTCTTCAATTTTTTCTAACTTGTCTCCAAATAAACTTAGTCTCCATGCACGATCTTCTAAGTGAGATGGAAAAATTTCAAGATACTCTCCTCTAGCTCTGAAGGTTCCTCTATAAAAATTTTGATCATTTCTTTTATATTGAAGCGCGACTAAAGACTTAATTAATTCTTCTCTATTGTAATCATAGTTGGTCTTTAAACTTAAAGTCATTTTACTATAAGCTTCAACTGAACCTAGTCCATAAATACAAGAAACACTTGAAACAATAATTACATCATCACGTTCAAGAAGTGACCTTGTTGCCGAGTGACGCATTCGGTCAATTTGTTCATTAATTGAGGCTTCTTTTTCAATGTAGGTATCAGAACGTGGGACGTACGCTTCTGGTGTGTAATAATCATAGTAAGAGACAAAATATTCAACTGCATTATCTGGAAAAAAAGATTTCATTTCTCCGTATAGTTGAGCAGCAAGAGTTTTATTTGGTGCAAGGATTAAAGCTGGTCTATTCGTTTTTTCAATAACTTTAGCCATTGTAAAAGTTTTTCCAGAGCCGGTAACTCCAAGCAATACTTGGCTCAGTTGGTCCTTATTAGCACCATTAACCAATTGCTTTATAGCCTCTGGTTGATCTCCAGCTGGTTTAAAATCAGTTTTCATCTGAAATTTTTTTCCACCCTCGAGTTTAGGGCTTATGGCAGGATTTTTATTCTGCACAGCTGTAATTAGATCTTGATAAGTATTCTGCATTATTTATAAAACTAATTGATTAATTTTATATTTCAATGAGCATAATATCAGACAGTTTAAAAAGAATTAAACCATCACCCACAATTGCTGTTACCCAGAAAGCAAGAGAATTAAGAGCTGCTGGCAAAGATGTGATCGGTCTTGGAGCTGGAGAGCCTGATTTTGATACTCCAGATAATATCAAGAATGCTGCTATTAAAGCTATTAAAAGTGGAGATACTAAATATACAGCAGTTGATGGAACTCCCTCTTTAAAAAAAGCTATTATAGCGAAGTTTAAAAGAGAAAATAAATTAAGTTACTCAACTGATCAAATAACAGTTGGAACTGGTGGTAAGCAAGTTCTTTATAATGCATTCATGGCAACTTTGAACAAAGGTGATGAAGTAATAATTCCAGCACCTTTTTGGGTATCTTATCCGGACATGGTTCTATTAGCAGGAGGTAAGCCAAAAATAGTTAAATGCACTGAACAAGAGGGGTTTAAGCTTACACCTTCTAAATTAAAAAAGGCTATTACAAAAAAAACAAAATGGGTAATTCTTAACTCACCTTCAAATCCAACAGGTGCAGGTTATACTAAAAAAGAAATTGAAGAATTGGCAAAAGTTTTAATTAAAAATAAAAAAGTTCATATTTTGAGTGATGATATTTATGAGCATATTAAATATGACAATTTTAACTTTTATACAATCGCCCAAAATTCTAAATTAAAAGATAGAACCCTTACAATGAATGGTGTTAGTAAATCTTACGCTATGACTGGATGGAGAATAGGATATGCAGCAGGTCCAAAAGATATAATTAAAGCGATTGGTAAAATTCAATCGCAATCTACCTCTAATCCATCATCAAT
Organism: Pelagibacterales bacterium SAG-MED48; assembly: GCA_014653375.1. Classification (GTDB taxonomy): domain Bacteria; phylum Pseudomonadota; class Alphaproteobacteria; order Pelagibacterales; family Pelagibacteraceae; genus Pelagibacter. The sequence continues at coordinate 73,442 of JACWEP010000001.1, forward strand.
AAGTCAAGCAGCAGCTGTTGAAGCTTTAAATGGAAATCAAGGCTTCATTCAAAAGAGATCAAAAGCTTTTAAAGAAAGAAGAGATTTTGTTGTTAAAAGTTTAAATAATATTAAAGGAATTACCTGTTTAGCTCCTAATGGTGCTTTCTATGTTTTTCCAAGTTGCAAAGGACTTCTAAATAAAAAAACAAAATTAAAAACAGATACTGATTTTGTTCAAAAGTTATTAGAAAAATCAAATGTTGCAGTAGTACAAGGTTCTGCATTTGGTTTAGATGGATATTTTAGAATTTCTTACGCTACTTCAATGCAAAATTTAAAAAAAGCAATGGAAAGAATTAAATCTTTTTGTGAAAGTTTATCTTAAGAGGTGAAAACAGCCTTATTATTTGGTGCATCAGGGTTAGTTGGAAGCCATCTCCTTAATCAATTAATAAAGGATACTAATTATTCTAAGATAAAATTATTTGTTCGTTCAGTTACTGAAATTATTGATCCAAAAGTAGAAATTATAAAGACTGATTTTAACAATCTTCAAAATCACAAGGAAGATGTCAAAGGAGACGACTGCTTCTTTTGTATTGGCACAACAAAACAAAATTCATCCGATAAAGATGAATATAGAAGGGTTGAACTTGATATTCCTGAAGAAATTGCAAAAATCGCAAAATCAAATTTAGTTAATTCATTTATTTTTGTATCTGCATTATATGCAAATCCCAAGAGCTCAGGGGACTATGTAAGATTCAAAGGGTTAGCTGAAGAAGAATTAAAAAGACTTGATTTTCCGAAATTAGCGATAATGAGACCTTCCTTTTTAATGGGAGATAGAAAGGAAAAAAGGGTAGGTGAAAAAATAGGAATTTTTGTATTTAAACTATTGTCACCTTTGCTTTTAGGACCTTTTAAGAAAATGAGACCAATTCATTCAGAAACAGTTGCTAAAGCTATGATCAGAGCTGCAAATGAAAATTTAGAAAAAAATATTTTTGAGTCTAATGAAATCACAGAACTATTTTAAACTAAACCTAATCTCACAACAGATTTCGCAGTTTCAGATATGCAATCTTTTGCAGGATTAAATTTTAATCCCAATAAATCTTCAGCATAACTTGTGTCAGTTTGCATTACAATCTCAAGGTCTGGAATCATTGTTTTAGCGCTTGAATCTAAATAACTAAATAATTTAACCATAAAATTTGGTAGTTCTTTTTTAGGAAGTTTTTTTGCATATTCTGGCATTGCTTCAGCCATTATTTGAGATAACTCGATTAGTTTTTTTACTTCTTTGCCAACAATCAATCTCCTTCCACCAACTTTAGTATTTCCAATGCAGGCAACATGCGCTTTTGATACGTCTTTTACATCTGAAATTAAAACTCCCCACTTAGGTGTTGCTGGAAATTTGCCTTTTAGAAACTGCCTTACATATTCAATTGAAGTTCCTCCTTTTTTATCTAGTGCGTCACCAAAAACTCCTCCAGGACAGATAGTAGTAAACTTATTCTTTAATCCCTTGCTCTCCATGAATTCCCAAGCAAGTCTCTCCGCTTTTGTTTTTGATAAAAAGTAGTCTGTCACTCCCTTAGTCCAATTTTCATCTGTCCAATCATTTTCTCCAAATGTATAAGGGTTACTTCTGTTTGGTTTTCTAAACATCGCAACAATCGAAGAAGTCTTAATTATCTGTTCTACATTTGCATTCACACCAGCATTTATAACTCTCAAGGTCCCATCAACAGCAGGTGCTAATAAACTATCTCTATTATTTGAAACTTTGTAAGGGAATGGAGATGCTAGGTGCATTATATATTTACAACCTTGAGCTGCTTCATTCCAACCATCATCTTTCAAAAGATCTAATTCAACAAATGATAAATTATCTATTGGAGCGTGCTTCCTTATAGTTTCTTTTGTTTGTTCAATTAAAGTATTATTCCTAACTGTGCCTAAAACTTCATAACCAGCATTTAATAAATCTATTGTAGTATGTTTTGCAATCCATCCACTTATTCCTGTTAGTAGTACTTTATCTGCCATTTTATTGTGCCTCTCTATTAATCGTTTTAGCTAAATCTGTTTTTTTTATCCATGATTTGGGAATTGAATTAACACCTTTTAAAGCGGCAAAATAAGCTCCAATGAAATTAACTCTAGAACAATTACAACCACCAGCCTTAATTGTTCTCAAAATTGCATTTTTATAATTTGTTGAATTAATAATTGAGTGTATTGAGCTATTAAAAGTCCCAGGATAGCTGCACGCCATTCCTAATTTTTTAACCACTTTTGCGTGAGGTTTTGATTTTAATTTTTTTACTTTCTTAATGTCGTCAACAACACTCTTAAAGTATGAAACTTTTTTAAACTTTTTTAAAAATTCATTTATGGGATCTTTCGCCCCTTTTAGAGCCAAATCTATTAGATGAAATTTAGCCAAAGCATACTTAAGGCTTATTTTAGAAACAGTAACTGTGGAGATAATTTTTTTTAAACTATTAAAATCATAACCATATAAGAAGTAGGGTAGAGCAGCGCAATAGCCATCAGACTCGTTTACTTTAGAGCCACCTGTTAATTTTTTTTTAGCTTTTATATTTTTAACTGTTTCGATGATATTTTGATGTATCCAAGGCCCTTTAATTATACCTCGCCAATCTTTAACTTTTCTATATTTAGCCCTTAGATTAAGGTTTTTCCAATAAACACTTCCTGGACCAAAGTTTTTAGTAATATTTTTTTTAAATCTCTCTTCTATATTTTCATGTCCTTCAACTAATGTTTTAAACATGACTTGCCCAACTTCATTATAGCCTGAAACTTTTCCAGTTTTGATATTGTAAAAAGGACTTTTGTTTTTTTTTAAAAAAGTAAAATCTTTCTTTCCTTTAATATAAGTTAGCAGTTTCTTTTGATTATAAACCCAATGCAAGGGTCTAGCCGCAGCATCAGCAACAGTGGCTCCTAAAAAAACATGTAGATTATTTTTCATTTAATTTAAAAATTCTCAACCGATGTTCTTAATTCAATTTCCCATGCCCAAGCACTTTTTTTTTGTTTATGAAACTGAAGATATACTTTTGCAATTTCATCTGGATGCATAGTTTGATATTCACCAAATGGCTCATCGTTTATAGCTCCATCTATGATAAAATGTCCTATATGAATATTTTGTGGATGAAGCTCTCTAGCTAATGATTGAGCAAGACCTCTTAGACCAAATTTTCCCATTGCAAATACAGATGAGTTTGGGAAGCCTTTAACACCAGCAGATGCTCCAGTAAAAAAAATACTTCCACTTTTTCTTTTTAACATTCTCTTTGACGCTTCCTGAGCTACCAAAAATGCGCCAAAGCATGTAACATTAATTGCCTGTTGTGTTTGTATAGGATCAAGATCTGTAATTGAACCTTTTATTCTCATGGAAGGGTTATAAATTACTAAATTTGGTACTCCAATTTTATCAACATCTTTAAATAACTTTTGAACACTTTTAATATCACTTGAGTCACACGATATTGTAGCGGCATTTATTTCTTTTTTTATCGAATTTAATTTATCAATATTTCTTGAAGCTAAAATAACCTTCATATTATTTGAAGCACAAAGTCTCGCAACAGAAGCACTCAGGCCTTGCCCTGCTCCAACTATTAAAGCTAACTCGGTCATTTACGAGGATAAATATTTTTCGGCCTCAAGTGCAGCCATACAACCCATTCCAGCAGCAGTTACTGCTTGTCTAAAAGTTTTATCCTTAACATCGCCTGCAGCATAAACTCCAGGAATATTAGTTTCAGTAGAATCTGGTTTAGTGATTAAATAACCTTCTTTATCCATATCTAACTGCTCTTTAAATAAAGCTGTTGCTGGGTCATGACCAATTGCAATAAACAAACCATCAATTTTCATTTCTTCGACATTATTAGTCTTTAGATTTTTAACTTTGATACCTGTAACATTTTTGGGTTCACCGTCTCCAATTACCTCATCAACAGCGCTATCCCAAATGATTTCTATTTTTTTGTTTTCCATTAATTTCTTTTGAAGTAATTTTTCAGCTCTTAATTCATCTCTTCTATGAATTAATTTTACTTTAGATGCAAATTTTGTAAGAAACATTGCTTCTTCAACAGCAGCGTTACCACCACCAACAACTGCTACAACTTTCTCTTTAAAGAAAAAACCATCACATGTTGCACAGGCTGAAACACCAAAACCTCTAAATTTTTGTTCAGATTCTAAATTTAACCATCTTGCTTGAGCACCTGTAGAAATTATTATGCTATCTGCGGTATATTTTTGACCACTATCACCAACTGCTTCAAAGGGTGTAGATTTTAAATTTATTGACGAAATGTGATCTTCTATCATTTCTGTTCCAACAGCTTTAGCCTGATCTCTCATTTGATCCATTAACCATGGACCTTGAATTACATCAGCAAAACCAGGAAAATTTTCTACATCTGTTGTTGTAGTTAATTGTCCACCAGGTGCAGAACCATAGACTAAAATAGGACTTAACATTGCTCGTGCCGCATAAACAGCAGCAGTATATCCAGCAGGACCAGATCCAATTATTAACACTTTTGTGTGTTTAGTTGGATTATCACTCATACAAAAGTTATATAAGGATAAATGGCAAAATTAAAAGGGATATTATTGACCGAGGGTATGCACGGCATGATTAGCCAGGTAGAAGGTTTGGCAAAAGCTTTAGATATAGATTTTACACACCACACAGTTGAACTAAATAATTTTTGGAAAGTGTTTCCCCCAAAAATGACACCTATTTCACAAAGTGTTTATAAAAAAATTGATTATTCAGACTTTGACCTGATTATTTCTTGTGGAAGAAAGAGCGTTATTCCATCTATTCATTTAAAGAGCAACTCAAATAAGAAAGTGTTTAATATTCATATTCAAGATCCAAAAGTAGATTTAAAGCATTTTGATTTTATTGTTGCTCCAGAACATGATGCAATACAAGGTCAAAATATTATTAACACAAAAGGTGCAATTCATTATCTTACAGAAAATGAAATTAGTGAGAATAAAGATTATTTAAGTTCATTTATTAAAAAAGATGAAAGAAAAATCTTTACTTTAATAATGGGTGGACCAACAAAATATTACGATTATTCCACAAAAAATATTGATGATATTTTTAAAAAAATTAATGAATTAACAAATACATATAATTTTCAATTGGTAGTGATCCCATCTATGAGAACACCGAAAAATACTATTAGTTATGCAAAAGATTATTTTGGAGATAATCATACAGTTATTATGGATGTTGACAAAAAAGCCTATCTATCAGCTCTAGCAATATCTCAAAGTATCATTATAACATGCGACTCAAGTTCCATGATATCAGAAGCAGCTTTAACTGGAAAACCAATTTATATAGCTAGTATTTTACCAAAAAAAAATGACAAAAGATTTCAAAGATTTAGAAATTTATTTAGAGAATTAAATATTACTAGAAATTTGGGTGAAGAAGTGGAAAATTGGAACTATGAAAAGTTAGATGAAACGAATAGAGTGGCTAAAATTATAAAACAAAAAATAAATTCTTAATGTTATTTTTAAATTCAATTCAAAATCAATCAAAAAAACACAAATTCCCTTTTGATCACTGGGAGTATAATGATGCTCTTACGGATGGTTCTATTGATGAAATTATTAAAGCAGATATTCCAGATGTTAGTAAACATAATTTAAATTATGATGGAACTCGAGCAATTGATGGTGGTGCAGCTGAATTTAGAGAGGGGATAGCCTCAGGTGGTGAGGCAATAAAATTTAGATGCTTTGTAACAAAAGAAAATGCATCACAATTTCCAAACTTGGTAAAATTTATTAATGAACTACAATCTAAAGAAGTTCACGAAACCATTTCTAAAATGATCAATAGAGATTTATTAAAATCATATGTAAGAGTTGAAGTTATCTGTGATCGTGAAGGTTTCTGGTTAAAACCTCATTGTGACATCAAAGAAAAACTAATGTCGGGCTTAATATTTGTTAATAATACCAATGAATCTGAGGAACTTGGAACAGATTTTTATAATGACAAATTAGAAAAAGTTAAAACAGTTCCTTATAAAAATAATTACGGATATATGTTCACTAGTGGACCAAATACCTGGCATGGAATGGAAAAAAAGAAAATTCTAAAAGAGAGACGATGTTTGCAAGTCAATTATGTGACTTTTGAAACAGACTGGAAAGTTGATTAATTTTATTTTTCCCAATCAAATCTTGAAAAAGAATCAAAAACTTTGAAAATTCCTTCTGACCACTGATTACAAACTTTTGCATAATTCTCGTCTGTAACATTTAAACACTCAAGCGTAGATAGATTATCAGCATCTTTTTTAAGAACTGCAAAATCAATTGGAGGTCCAACAGTAAGATCACTTTTTAATGTAGAGTCCATTGAAATTAGTGCACAGCGTGATGCATCACCAATAGAGACAGTTGGTTTTATAACTCTATCAAGAATTGGTTTTCCATATTTTACCTCCCCGATTACGAGGTATGGTTTACTATCTGCTGGTCTTATATAATTACCTTGAGGATAAACTAAATATAACTCATGTTGCTGACCTTTGATTTGTCCACCAACAATAAAAGTAGAACCTAACAAAACGTTGTCTGTATTTATACCTTGAGGTGCTGAATGTTCAATATTTAGTGAACCCACATAAGATGCTATTTGTTCGAAATCACTACAGGTATTTAAATTCATTATACCCGTTGAACTTTTTAGGTCTTTTTCAACAGATTTAAAAACTGCTTGAGATGTTCCTAAATTTCCTGATGTCACAATTACAATTGTTCTATCACCCACATCGTGAGTCATCATTTTAGAATAAATATTTACATTATCTAAACCAGCGTTTGTTCTTGAGTCTGAAGCAAAAACAAGTCCTTCATTCGTTTTAATACCTATACAATATGTCATCTCAATTACTAAAATAGATAATTTTAAAGTAAATTAACAATCTATTAAAAGCATAACTGATATCTGCATTATGCATTTGCATATTTTAGCCAAGTAATGAACATTATTGTAATATGGTTTCAAAACTCTGGAATAATTACAACTCAAAACAAGCTTATGATGGATATTTTACTAAAGATAATAAACTTCGAAAACACGCTACAATAATTTCATCGATCTTAGAAAGATATGGTAAAAAAAAACTTCAAGAAATTGAAAAAAATTGCCAGAGTACAATAAGTGCCAGAGGCATAAACTTCAGAGTTTATGCTGCAAATAATAGGGCTGAAGAAAAAAAATGGCCCCTTGATATTATCCCACGAATAATCCCAAAAACACAATGGAACAAGGTCTCAAAAGGTTTAAAGCAGCGTGTAAAAGCTTTAAATTTATTTATTGATGATGTTTATAATCAAAAAAAGATATTCAAAGATAAAGTAGTTCCAAAAGAAATTATTTTTAATTCCCCCTATTATGTAAAAGAATGTGAAGGGTTTTCACCAAAGCATAAAGCTTGGTCAAATATTTCAGGTGTGGACTTAATAAGAAATGCAAATGGTGATTATTTGGTTTTAGAAGATAACTTAAGAGTTCCCTCAGGCGTATCTTATATGCTTGAAAACAGAATGGTAATGAGAGATGTGTTTCCTGAATTATTTACGAGGTATAAAGTTGCATCCATCCATCAATATACAAATAAATTGTTTAATTGTATGGTTGAGTGTATTCCAAAAAAAACTGCAAACCCACATATGGTGGTTCTAACTCCGGGTATATATAACTCAGCATATTTTGAGCATTCTTTCTTGGCTGATCAGATGGGCATTGCTTTAGTTGAGGGAAAAGACTTATTTGTTGAAAACGATATTGTTTACATGAAGACTGTAAAAGGTCCTTTAAAAGTTGACTGCATATACAGACGTCTTGATGATAATTTTTTAGACCCAGAGGTATTTTATAAGAAATCAGTTATAGGTGTTCCTGGATTATTTAAAAGTTGGCGTAAAGGAAATGTCGGCATCATTAATGCTATTGGTACAGGAATTGCTGATGACAAAGTAGTTTATACCTATGTTAATAAAATGATTGTTTATTATCTTGGTGAACAGCCAATCTTGAATCAGGTTGAAACTTACTTATGTCACAATAAAAATGAAAGACACTATGTTATTGAAAATATATCAAAATTAGTTGTGAAACCTGCTAATGCTTCTGGTGGTTATGGAATAATGATAGGTCCTAAAGCAGATAAAAAAGAAAGAGATGATGTAATAGCAAAAATTAAAAGAAACCCAAGAGAGTATATTGCGCAACCACTTGAAACTCTTTCAACAGCACCAACAATTACTGAGAATGATATTGAACCAAGGCATCTAGATTTAAGACCTTTTGTGCTTAGCGGAAAAACTACTTATGTGAGTACAGGAGGATTAACAAGAGTTGCACTTAGAAAAGGAAGTACAATTGTTAATAGCTCTCAAGGTGGAGGGTCTAAAGACACATTAATTGTTGATGTTTAAAATTTAAATGTCCTGCAAAAAGGTAACTTCTAATTTTTAGTTTTTACTGATTGAAAGGTTAAATAACTTTAATTTTATCACCTAGATATATTTTTCCATTATTTATTATCTGACATCTTATACCGCCTTTTCTTAAAAATTCTTTTATTACATCATTTCTATTTAATTTTTCTGAAAGATGTCGACAAGGTCTACATAAATCAATCACTTCTAATTCAATAGATCCTATCTTAATTCTTTTTTCCACAAGATCATTTAATCTTATTCCTTTGGTAATAATATTTCTTCTGAAATTTAAGTAAGGAATGTTTGATTTGTACTTTAAATTGTATTCATCGATATTCTCACTTTCAATAATTGATAACTGATTAAAAGGGTCATTATAATCTCTGAAGTGTCTATCACCAACGATACCTTTATCAGCAATCAAACTTATTTCATTTACATCAATAATCTCTTGATTATGATTTTTAGTAACTCCAATTTTTATTACCTCAGACATTTTAAATATCTTGAAGAGAGGTAACTTCTAATTTTTTAGTCTTTAGTGATTTAATTGCTTGCAAACATGCTTGTGCTGTAGACATGTTCGTACAATAAGGAACTTTATTTTTTAGTGTTGCTCTTCTAAGTGCTATTGCATCATTTAGTCTGTGTTCAGAGTTTCCTCCACCAGTATTAATAACTAGACCAATTTTTTTAGAACCTAAAACATCAACTATATGTGGAGATCCACTACTTACTTTATTTATTACTCTACATTTAATTTTATGTTTTCTAAAGTATTCTGCAGTTCCTCTAGTAGCGCACAACGTAAAATCTAATTTAATAAGATCTTTTGCTAAATCAATTCCCTCATCTTTATGAGAGTCTTTTAGCGAGACAAACGCTAGCCCTTTTTTTGGTAATGAGTTAGCAGCAGCTATTTGGCTTTTAGCAAATGCCATACCAAAATCTTTATCAAATCCCATCACTTCTCCAGTTGATTTCATTTCAGGTCCTAAGAGTAGATCACTGTTTGGAAATTTATTAAAAGGAAATACAGCCTCTTTAACTGCATACATTCCTTTAGATATATCTTTTAAATTAAAATTAGATAATTTTTCTCCAGCCATGACACGTGATGCAATTTTTGCAAGTGGAAGCCCTTTTGCTTTTGATACAAATGGTACTGTTCTACTTGCTCTAGGGTTTACTTCGATCACATAAATCTCATCTTTTTTAATGGCAAATTGAATATTCATGAACCCTTTAACTTTTAAAGCTAAAGCTAATTTTTTAGTTTGGTTTTCAATTTCTTTAATTAAGAATGGCTTAATTGATATTGGAGGTAAACTACATGCTGAATCTCCTGAGTGAATTCCAGCTTCTTCAATATGTTGCATAATGCCTGCAACAAATACTTGATTTCCATCAGATATCGCATCAACATCAACTTCCATTGCATGATCAATAAATTTATCAATTAAAATCGGATTTTCTTCAGCTGCTTTAAAGGCCTCTTCAACAAAGTTTTTAAGTTGGCTTTTTTCATGAACAATTTCCATTGCTCTTCCACCTAACACATAAGAAGGTCTAACCATTAATGGTAAGCCAATTCTTTCTGCTATTTGGATAGCTTGCTTAAATGTTTTTGCAATTCCACTTTCAGCTTGTTTTAATTTTAATTTATTAAGAAGATTTCTAAATAAATCTCTGTCTTCTGCTAGATCAATAGATGTGTACTGTGTTCCTAAAATTGGAAGTTTGTTATCATATAAAAATTTAGCAAGTTTAATTGGAGTTTGGCCACCAAATTGAGCAATAATCCCAATTAGGTTTCCTTTTTCCTTTTCCTTTTTAATTATATTAAAGACATACTCTTCTTTTAACGGTTCAAAATACAATCTGTCACTGGTGTCATAATCAGTTGAAACTGTTTCGGGGTTACAGTTAATCATAATGGTTTCAAAACCAGCTTCTTTCAATGCAAAACTAGCCTGACAGCAGCAATAATCAAACTCTATCCCTTGTCCTATTCTATTAGGTCCACCACCTAGTATTATAATTTTTTTCTTATTTGATGGATCTGCTTCACATTCTGAATTAATTGAGAAATTTCTTTGATAAGTTGAATACATATAAGGAGTAAATGATTTAAATTCAGCAGCACAGGTATCAACTTTCTTAAACACAGGTAATATTTTAAGTGCAGTTCTTTTTCGTCTTACAGCATCTTCCGAAGTTTTTGTTAGTTCAGATAATTTTTTGTCTGAAAAACCAATTGATTTTATTCGATTAAATTCATTGAAATCTCTTGGTAATCCTTTGTTTTTAATCTTAGTTTCATTATCTACAATTTCTTTAATTTGATCTAAGAACCAGGGATCTATCTTAGATAAAGCAAATATTCTCTTAAGATCAATTTTTTTTCTAATTGCTTCAGCAACAAGTAGAATTTTATTTGGGATACTTTCTTTAAGTTTTTTTTCAATTTGTTTTTTATTTAGATCAAATATTCTATCCAATCCTGAAAACCCTGTCTCAAGGGAAACTAATGCTTTTTGAAGCGACTCTTTAAAGTTTCTTCCAATCGCCATTGCCTCTCCAACCGATTTCATTGATGTACCTAATGTTGCAGGTGAAGTTGAAAATTTCTCAAATGTAAATCTTGGAATTTTAGTTACCACATAATCAATACTTGGTTCAAATGATGCGGGAGTTACTTTTGTAATTTCATTTTTTAATTCATCTAATGTGTAGCCAACAGCAAGTTTTGCAGCAACTTTTGCTATTGGAAAACCCGTTGCTTTCGATGCAAGAGCTGATGAACGTGAAACTCTTGGGTTCATTTCAATTACAACCATTCGTCCATTTTTAGGATTGATTGCAAATTGAACATTTGATCCTCCTGTTTCAACTCCAATTTTTCTTAAACATGCAATAGATGCATTTCTCATTACTTGGTATTCTTTATCAGTTAGTGTAAGAGCAGGGGCAACTGTCACAGAGTCTCCTGTATGAATTCCCATTGGATCAATATTCTCAATAGAGCAGATTATGATGCAATTATCTTTTTTATCTCTTACAACTTCCATTTCAAATTCTTTCCAGCCCTCTAGACATTCTTCAACTAGAACTTGGCTCACAGGGGACTCTTGTAATCCACTTTTAATAATTCTTAGATATTCTTTTTCATTTTTAGCAATTCCACCCCCAAGGCCTCCAAGAGTAAATGCAGGTCTAATGATTGCCGGTAAGCCAATTTTTTTTAAAACCTTAGATGCTTGTTTAATATTGTTTACAATTTCAGATTTGGGTAAATCTAAACCGATATCAATCATGTTTTTTCTAAATTTCTTTCTATCTTCTGCATTTGAGATAGCTTTAGAATTTGCACCGATTAGTTCTATTTTATATTTTTTCAGTATTCCTTTTTTTTCAGCTTCCATTGCAAGGTTGAGTGCAGTTTGACCACCCATTGTTGGAAGAATTGCATCTGGTTTTTCTTTTTTAAGAATTTTTTCTAAAACTTCTGAAGTAATAGGTTCTATATAAGTTTTGTCAGCAACATCAGGATCAGTCATAATTGTTGCAGGATTTGAGTTAATCAATATAACCTTATAACCTTCGTCTCTTAAGGCTTTACATGCTTGTGTTCCCGAATAATCAAATTCACAAGCTTGGCCAATAATAATTGGACCAGCGCCAACAACTAATATTTTTTTAAGATCTTTTCTTTTTGGCATTTTTTTTCATGTTGTTAATAAATTCTTGAAATAAATAAACGCTATCTTGAGGACCAGGGTTAGACTCTGGATGATATTGAACTGAAAATACTGGTTTATTTTTTAATCGGATACCCTCGATACTATTATCAAATAGAGACTTGTGAGTGATCTCAATATTTTTAGGTAAATTTTCTTTAATCACTTCAAAACCGTGGTTTTGACTAGTGATTTCTACATTGTCGTAAATTAAATTTTTAACAGGATGGTTTGCACCTCTATGACCTAGCTTCATTTTTTTTGTTTTACCACCCAATGTTAATGCAAGTATTTGATGACCTAAACAAATACCAAATATCGGTAAGTTTTTTTTAATTAAATCTTTAATTATTTTAATAGCATATCTTCCAGTTGCTGCTGGATCCCCAGGACCATTTGATAAAAATATACCATTTGGCTTAAGGGCTAAGATTTTTTTAGCAGATGTTTTGCATGAAACAACAGTTACTTTACAATTAAAATCAGAAAAATATCTTAAAATATTTTTTTTTATTCCATAATCAATTGCAACTACATGAAAAGAATTTTTGGTATTTTTTTTGTAGCCTACTTCTTTCTTCCATGTTTTTAACCCTTTCCAAATATAATTTTTTTGGGTTGTTACTTTTTCAGCAAGATCAAGGTTTTTTAAACCACTCCACTTTATTGTAGAGTTAGTAAGTTTACTGATATTGAATGTACTAGTTTTAGAATATGCAATAGTTCCTTTTGGGGCACCTTTGTCTCTTATAAAATTAGTTAAACTTCTTGTATCTAAGCCTGTAATTCCAACTATCTTATTTTTTTTAAGCCAAGCATCTAAATGTAGAAATGATCTATAGTTTGATGGCGAGGTTATCTCTGAATTAAAAACTACACCTTTAGTCCAAATTTTATCTGACTCGTAATCTTCTTTGTTAGTTCCAACGTTTCCAATGTGAGGAAAGGTAAAGTTTATAATTTGCCCCGCATAAGATGGGTCTGATATAATTTCTTGATAACCAGTTAATGAAGTATTAAAGCAGACTTCTCCAGTAGCTTCTCCTTGATAGCCAATACCAATACCCTTAAAAATTCTCTTATTTTCAAGAACTAAAATGCCTGTATTGATTTGTGAATTTTTTGAGTTAGTTTTTTTTGGTTTTTTGTTCAATTACAACTCATGAGTTAAAGGTTAATACAATAATTGCTTTATTATCGCAACAGAGATGTATTATAAAATTGTAAAAAAACAATTTTTCTTTTGAAGAATTTTTTCTTTGCAGTAGATTAAAAAAATTATGGCATTAAAAGAAACTATCGAAACAGAATACAAAAACGCTTTAAAATCAAAAGATAAAACTAAAATATCAACCTACAGGTTAATACTATCTTCGATTAAAGATTTGGACATTATTAATAGATCGGATCCTAATAAAAAAGATACAGATGATGAAGATATTAAGAAAATTTTAAAAAAGATGGTTAAGCAAAGAATCGAATCAATTGATATTTACAAGAAAAACAACAGAACAGACCTTTTGGAAGTTGAACAGAATGAATATGAAATTTTAACTACCTTTTTGCCCAAACAACTTGGTGAAGAAGAAACCAAGAAAATTTGTGCTGAAGTAATTGCAAAACTTGGTGCAAGTTCAGTTAAAGATATGGGAAAAGTAATGGGTGAACTAAAAAAACAGCATGCAGATGAAATTGATTTTGCAAAAGCAGGCCCTTTAATTAAGGAATTGCTGAATACTTAATGAAATACCCTAAAGAATACCTTGATGAAATTAAAACAAGGTTAAAAGTTTCAACAGTTGTATCAAAGTCGGTTGCCCTAAAAAAGAGAGGTAAAGAATATGTTGGTTTATCTCCGTTTAAAACTGAGAAAACACCTTCCTTTACAGTTAATGATGAAAAAGAGTTTTATCATTGTTTTGCAACATCAGAACATGGAAATATTTTTGATTTTGTAATGAAAACACAAAATTTAAAATTTGGTGAGGCAGTTAAACATTTGGCACAACTAGCTGGAATGCAACCATATATGTTTTCAAAGCAAGATGAAGAAAGAGAAAAAAAATGGAAAGAATATCTCTCAATATATGCACGTTACGTTGAATTTTATCATGATGAATTATTAAAAAATGAAGCTTTTTCTAATGCTAGAGATTATTTGAAGAATAGATCTTTAGGTAAGGAGGAAGTAAAGAAATTTAAGATTGGTTATATTGAAAAAAATCCTAATTTTTTTGATCAATTAAAAAATGAATTTAGTGAACAAACATTAGTTGAAAGTGGTTTGTTTTATTTAGATGAAAAAAAGAAAATATATGTTGAAAGATTTAGAGGTCGTTTAATTTTTCCAATTAACAATATTTCAGGTCAACCAATTGCGTTAGGGGGAAGAATAATTGAAAAATTAGATTATTTAGCAAAATATATTAATTCACCAGAAACTAATTTTTTTAAAAAAGGTTCAAACTTATATAATTTAGATCTTGCAAGAAAATTATCAAATAAATTAGACCATATTTATTTAGTTGAAGGATATATGGATGTTGTTGGATTGAGTAAAAATGGAATTGAAAATGTAGTTGCAAATCTTGGAACATCGTTAACAGATAGACAAATTTTAACTTTAAATCAGTTTTTTGATGACATAATAATTTGCTTTGATGGTGATGAAAGTGGATATAAAGCTGCGTTAAGAGCTGCAGAAAATTCTATTAAAGAATTAAGACCAGAAAAACAAATATCTTTTTTATTTTTACCAGATAAAGAGGATCCAGACAGTTACGTTAATACACATGGAAAAAACTATTTTGTAGATTTTACCAAACAAAGCAAGCTATCCATACATCAGTTTATTTTTAGTCATTATAAAAAACAAACTGACAATAACCCTTCTTCAATGGCGATATTTGAGAAAAAACTTAGGGCTATAGCAAATACTATTAAGGATGATTTTATTAAGAAATATGTTCTTGAATATTTTTTAGAAAAAATTTCAGAATTAACTCCTCATTCTAATCAAAATAATAAAAAATTTTTTGTAAAAAAAACAAAATCATTAGCCTCAACAAAAAAGCATTTTAATGAAAGCCAATCAATAACAGGTGTGGAATTAAAAGAATTTTCTTTATTGTATTTGGTTTTAAATAATCTTTCTCTTTTCCAAGCAAATATTCATTTGATAGAAAATATTAAGTTATTTACAGAAATAAATAGGCAAATATTAAATACTACTATTGTAAAATTAAAATCTGGAGAACAGATTACAATTAATGATTTAAAACTAGATAAGCAATTACTAGATAAAATAAATAAATTTGCTCCAATTAAGCATATTTTAAAGAATAAACCTAATAACGACAATCAAGTGATAGAATTGCTGGACGATATATCTAAAGATTTATTCAATTATGAATTAGAATTTAGAATCCAAGAGTTAGAATCGAAGTTCTCTAAGGATATGAGCGAAACAACATTCAATGAGCTAAAAGAGTTGAAAAACGAGAGAAAAATCAATTAATCTGATCAATTTAGCAATGGATTTTTGCGAATTTGATATTATATAAGTCTTTCAAACTTATATTGCTGTGGAAAGAATTATTACAAAATCATTTGCTAGATTAATGGGTAGAGGAACCCATAGAGGTTTCATAACTTATGAAGAGTTGAATAAATCTCTTGGAAAAAGAAATCTATCTGATGAAAATTTATCTCAAGCTTTTATTCATATTTTAGATGAAAATATTGCACTAGTTGAAAAAAAATCAGATTTTAAAGTATTAAGAAAAAAAGAAGGATCCTCCAAAGAAGAAGGTAAGTCAATGGAGAAGAGCGACGATCCCATACGAATGTATTTACGTGAGATGGGTGGAGTTGAATTACTTTCAAGAGAAGGTGAAATCGCAATCGCTAAAAGAATTGAAGCAGGAAAAGACGTAATGTTGATTGCTCTTTCTCAAAGTCCAATGACTGCACAACAGTTTTTTGAATGGAATGATCAGTTACAAAATGACGAAATTTTAGTTAGGGAAATTATAGATATTGATACAAATTATATGGAGGACGAATCCACTGGTCCTAGTGCAAAACAAAAAAATGCAGGTGAAATCGACAAAGATGTAGGATCTGGTGATGGGGATGATGATGATTTTAACCCAACACTTGCTGCAATGGAAACTGAGATTAAGCCTAAGGTTTTAAAAACAGTTAATACTCTAACAAAAGAATATAGCAAATTAATAAAATACCAAAAAGAAAAATTAGATTGTGTTTTAAATTCACAAAATTTTTCTCCAGCAAAAGAAAAAGGGTATCAAAAAATTGTTGATGATATTTTAGAAAATATTAAATCACTTCAATTGTCACCTTCTGTTTTGGAGGAGCTGGTTCAAAAGCACTATGTTGAAATAAAAAAAATAGTTTCATTAGAGGGAAACCTTTTAAGATTAGCAATGGATAATAAAATTCCAAGAAATGAATTTATAAAATTTTATATTGGTAATGAAATAAATCCAAATCTTAAAAAATTCTTAGATACCAACTTAATTTGGAAGCAATTTTTTGCAAAAAATAAAGATGAATTTAAGAATATTAGAGAAAGATTAATTGAGACAAGTCATAAACTAGGAATTTCTGTAACTGATTTTAAAAAGTTGGTTAGCAGAGTTCAAAAAGGTGAAAAAGAGTCAAGAATTGCCAAAAAAGAGATGGTTGAAGCTAACTTAAGGTTAGTAATTTCAATTGCAAAAAAATACACAAACAGAGGTCTACAATTTCTAGATTTAATTCAAGAAGGAAATATTGGCTTGATGAAAGCAGTTGATAAATTTGAATATCGAAGAGGTTATAAGTTTTCTACTTATGCAACATGGTGGATTAGACAAGCAATTACAAGATCAATTGCTGACCAAGCTAGAACAATAAGAATTCCAGTTCACATGATTGAAACAATTAATAAGATTGTAAGAACTCAAAGATTAATTTTAAGTGAGTTTGGTAGGGAAGCAACTCCTGAAGAATTAGCTCAAAAACTTAGAATGCCATTAGATAAAGTTAGAAAGGTCCTAAAAATATCTAAAGAGCCTGTTTCACTTGAAAAACCAGTTGGCGATGAAGAAGATAGTAGTTTAGGAGATTTTATTGAAGACACAAAAGCTTTGGCACCACTAGAACAAGCTATTAAATCAAATCTTGGTGAGGCGACAACTAAGATTTTATCTACTCTTACCCCAAGAGAAGAAAGAGTTTTAAGAATGAGGTTTGGTGTTGGAATGAATACTGATCATACTTTAGAAGAAGTAGGCCTTCAATTTTCTGTGACCAGAGAAAGAATTAGACAAATTGAGGCAAAAGCTCTTAGAAAACTAAAACACCCAAGCAGATCTAAGCAATTAAAAAGTTTCTTAGAAAGTTAATTTTACTGGGCCGTTAGCTCAATAGTAGAGTACTGCATTGACATTGCAGGGGTAGTTGGAGCGTAACCAACACGGCCCACCATTTAATTATTATCTATAATTGATAACTTTTAAAAAATGATATAGTTAACAGTATAATTTTGGGCCTGTAGCTCAGTTGGTTAGAGCAGTACACTCATAATGTATTGGTCCCAGGTTCGAGTCCTGGCGGGCCCACCAATAAATTATTATTTTTTAGGATCTTTTACCCCAGCTAACTTTTGAAGTAGGTATATTTCTTTTTCAGATAAGGTTTCTTTTTTATTTTTTAGATCTTCTGTAATTTTATGCTTGAGTGTTATTGAAGATAAAAAGCTAACTATTGAAGATACGATAGTAATTAAAATGAAGTAAATATATGACGGTATAAATATTATCATCGCAATAGCAATTATCGTCCAACCTATAAATATACCTTTTTGTATTGTTCTTTGACTATTTAGATCTTTGATTTTTGTAAACTGAAAAAATAAAAACATGGAAAGAGCCATTGCTACTGAAATTCCAAACCAAAGAGTAATTGTAATGTCAGATGTATTTCCACCAACAAAAGTATCATCCATGGCTTTTTGTACAAAATAAACCATCAATCCTCTATAAGCGAAATATAATACAAAAATTATTGAGGTAATTATTGAAATTATAAAAGATAGTTTTGAAGAAACATTTATTTTTTTCATTAAAAATTAAAATTTACATTATTTAATGAAAATTATTTAGCAGAAAAATCAGATAAATTCTTTAGAAGAGCTTCAATTTTACCATCATTAGAATTAATTATTGATGAAAATTCCTCTTTTTGAGTTCTTGCTAAACTTAATCCTTCTATAATCAAATCTCTAATTAATAAATTATCAGGATCTTTTGTGTATACTCTCCATTCAATTTTTACCTCAGGCCTTGAGTCAGTTGCAACCAGTGTGCTTGACACAATCGTGTAATTAGCATTGATTATGTTTTTTGAATTTACTTCAATTTCAGGATTTGAGTATTCTGCAAGTCTGCTAGAAAAGCTTTTTAAAAAATAAGCTTCAAATACAATTTTATAATTTTCTAATTGTTCTTTACTTAGGTTTTTTCTGTGTTTCCCTAAGGAATAAAATCCAATACCAGTAATATCTACAGTATCTTTTGCTATTTCTTTTAATTTTTCAATCCTTTCTACTTTTGTAAGACCACCACCAAGGGTTTTAGCTGCTCTATTAACTGTAGATTGAACAAATACATCTGCTTCAATTGAGAATGCTTTATTATTAAAGTTAAAAGAAATTAATATTAACACAACAAAAGTAAAAATCTTTTTCATATTTTTAACTTAGTTATTGAGAGTCTATTTCTTCCCAGTCTCCATCATCCATCGTTTCAGTAGTCGCTTTTGAATTTAAGATTTTTTGTTGTCTGTCTTGTAAATATAAACTTCTAAATGAAGCGTAAAGATCCATGGAATTTTTTTCTAAATTCTCTAAAGAATCAATATTCTTTGCTCTAAAATCTATTCCACCCAAAACTCTTGATGCAAAGTAAGTTGACTCACTTAAGTATTCATTGTTACCATTCATGGAAGCGTTGTACCAAGGATCGCCTCCCATTATATTCATAAAGGATCCTGCGGTATCTCTTACAGTTGAAGGTCCAATAACAGGTAATACCAAGTAGCAACCAGGACCTATTCCAAAAGTACCAAGTGTTTGACCATAGTCTTCTTTTTCATATTCTGGAAAACCAATCATTTCTGCCACATCAAATATTCCCAGAACACCAATTGTTGTATTAACTGCAAACCTACCAGTATTCACTCCTGCTTTTTTTATTTCACCTTGTAAAATATTGTTTGGGATGGTGACTAGACTAGATAGATTGTCTAGTGCATTACTCACACCAGCTCTAACTGGTGAGGGTAAAACTCGATAACCTTTAGCAACTGGTTTAAAAATAATTTTATCTAACCCCATGTTTACAGCAAATGTAACTCGATTAATTGGTTCAAAACAATCTTTAACTGGTTTTGATTTTTTAGAGAGATTTAGCTCACCATCATCACCAGCAAATGCACTAGCAAAAATAAATAGGGACATTACTGAAATTGTGAAAATTTTTTTCATTATTAAATAGAATATATAGTACATAATGTAATAATGTAAATCTAGATTAAGTGTTAAATATGACCCAAAAATGGCTATAAAAACTACATTAAATTACTCTCCAAACTTTGATCCAAAAAAAAGAAAAACTAATCAGATAAAATTTTTGATTTTTCATTACACTGGAATGAAGACAGAAAAAGCTGCTATAGAAAGGCTTACAGATATAAAATCTAGAGTAAGTGCTCATTATTTAATCAAACAAAATGGAGAAATAATAAATTTGGTTCCAGATTTATATACTGCATGGCATGCAGGAAAGTCTGTTTGGAAAAATTATAGCTCTTTAAACAAAGACTCTATTGGTATTGAAATTGTCAATCCAGGTCACGACATTAATTATAAAAAATTTTCTAAAATTCAGCTAGC
Organism: Pelagibacterales bacterium SAG-MED48; assembly: GCA_014653375.1. Lineage (GTDB taxonomy): Bacteria > Pseudomonadota > Alphaproteobacteria > Pelagibacterales > Pelagibacteraceae > Pelagibacter. Next base: position 93,677 of record JACWEP010000001.1, read on the forward strand.
AGCGTTAGTTAGATTAAGTAAATTTTTGATTAAAAAATATAGGATTAATTTAAAAAATATTTTAGGACATTCGGATATTGCTCCGGAAAGAAAAAAAGACCCTGGTGAAAAATTTCCCTGGAAACTATTATCAAAGAAAAAAATTGGGTATTGGCATAATTTAAATCAAAATGAATTAATAAAAAATAGAAATTTAAAAACTAGCAGTAAAGAAAAAAATTTATTTCTTACCAATTTATTTAAAATTGGATATCAAAAAAAATTTTTATACAATTCAAATTTCAATCGCATAAGCTTTGACCAAATTATTTCAAAAGCTTTTCAACGAAGATTTAGACCAGAGATCATAAATGGTAAGATTGATCAAGAATGTTTACTTATAAGCCAAAATTTAGTTAAAAAATAAATTATTTTTTCTTGCAGTTTTATATTTTGATAATAAATTAAACATGCCAGATAAATGATTTATCGCTTTAATTTATTAAAGAGGAAAGTCCGGGCTCCACAAGGATACAGTGCCAGATAATACCTGGCGGGGGTAACCCTAGGGATAGTGCCACAGAAAATAAACCGCCATAACATGGCAAGGGTGAAAAGGTGTGGTAAGAGCACACCGGTTCTATTGGTAACAATGAACGCTGGAAAACCCCACTGGGAGCAAGACTAAGTAGAGATGACAATGTTGAAAAACTAAAAGCCATCCTTGGCTCGTCATCAGGGTTAGTTGCTTGAGCTTAAGAGTGATCTTAAGCCTAGACAAATGATAGGTTTAAATGACAGAACCCGGCTTATAGTTTATCTGGCAGAATTATACATTATCTAAATTTGAACAAATTTAATGTTCCCTTTTTGATTCAGTAATGACTTATTTATGTTCTCATTTTTTTACACTAAAGATGTAAGTATTTTAACTCCAATGATTTGATTTTGAAGCAAGGTTTGATAGTAAAAAGCTATTAACAACAGCCAAAAATCCCTGAGATTCAACGTTTGACAGGTTATTAAATTACCCATATATTCCCATATATTCCCAATTATGGAATTTAAAGATTATAAAATATATGTTTTTATCTACTTACGAGAACAAGCTAGACAAAAAAGGGAGAGTTTCTGTGCCTGCTAGTTTTAGATCTCATTTATCAAATTTAGGATACAATGGAGTTATTTGTTATCCTTCATTTAATAATGCTTCAATTGAAGCATGTTCTCAAGATAGAATAGAAAAAATTTCATCAGCAATAGACTCGCTAAACCCTTTCGAAGAAAAAAGAGATTTTTTTGCTACATCAATTTTATCTGAAAGTACAAATTTACAATTTGATAGCGAAGGAAGGATATCTCTTTCAACAAAATTATTAAAACATGCAAAGATCAAAAATAGCATGTTGTTCGTTGGTCAAGGTCAAACTTTTCAAATTTGGGAACCAGCAACTTTTGAAAAATTTAAGGTAACAGCCAGAAAAAAAGCAAATCTAAATCGAGCTAACCTTAAATGGGAAAAACATTTTAATAACAATGAGGGGAAATAAAAGATGACAATTAACTTTAAAGCACCAGAAATCAAGGAGTTGCAACCACGATTAATAGTTATGGGAGTAGGTGGAGCAGGCGGAAATGCTGTTAATGAAATGATCGAAAACAATCTACAAGGAGTAGAATTTATTGCGGTCAATACAGACGCACAAGATTTAAAGTTAAGCAAATGTAAAACAAGAATTCAAATTGGTTTAAATTTAACCAAAGGTTTGGGTGCAGGTGCAAAACTTGATATTGGTCAAGCTGCAGCAGATGAATCTTTAAATGAAATTGTAAACACTTTGCAAGGTGCAAACATGGTTTTTATTGCAGCTGGTATGGGTGGTGGAACGGGCACTGGTGCTGCTCATGTCATTGCTAGAGCTGCAAAAGAATTAAATATTTTAACTGTAGGAGTTGTAACTCTTCCATTTTTATATGAAGGCCCCTCAAGAATGCGAAGAGCGCAACAAGGTTTGGAAGAATTAAGAAAACATGTTGATACAATTATAGTTATTCCAAATCAAAATTTGTTTAAAATTGCAAACGAGCAAACAACGTTTGAAGACTCATTTAATCTTTCAAATAATGTTTTAATGCACGGTGTTCAAAGCATCACTGATTTGATGGTAAGACCAGGTTTAATTAATCTTGATTTTGCTGACGTTGAAACTGTTATGGCATCTATGGGTAAAGCGATGATGGGAACTGGAGAAGCCGAAGGTGAAGGTAGAGCTCTAAAAGCAGCTGAGATGGCTGTCAGCAATCCATTAATTGATGATTACACTTTAAAAGGTGCAAAAGGATTATTAGTAAATATTACAGGTGGTAAGGACCTTAAACTTTTCGAAGTTGATGAAGCTGTTAACAAAGTGAGAGCTGAAGTAGATCCAGAAGCTGAATTAATTATTGGTGCAATCACTGACTCAGAGCTTGATGGTAAAATGAGAGTTTCAATTGTTGCAACATCACTTGATGGGCAACAACCTGAGACAAAATCTGTAATTAATATGGTTCATCGTATCCAAAATCGAAATCCAGGATACTCAGATTTTTCACATTTAGGATCATCTGCATCTTTTAATTTCTCTAATACAGTTTCTAATCCAATTTCTAATGGTGCAAACGCATTAAAATTTGAAAATGAAATTGTGAACGAGCAAGTTAATGAGAGCTCTCATTCAAGTGTTGTGAATGAAGAATATATTAACAATTCAAATATAGAGACTGAAAGTGTAACAGAAGATAGTTCTATTAATGAAATGGAAAAATCTTTTACAGAAGAGGCTATGGAGTCATCTCATGAAAATACAGAAACAGAGAGTATTGAAGAAGACATATCAAATGATTTAAAAGAATTTGGCGTAGATTCAGATGCTCCTGATTTATTTAGTTCAGAAACTGAAAATTCAACCTCTGAGGATTTATTATCTTCTAATGTGGAAGATGAAGAGGATGATCTTGAAATACCAGCATTCCTAAGAAGACAAAAGAATTAATGGTCTTCAAAGAAATAAATGGACGCCACCATAGTATCGGAAGTGCCAAAGCATTATCCGGTAATGCTAAAAGAAATTATTAGCATTATTACCCCTCAATATGGTGGCACATTTATTGACTGCACCTTTGGACAAGGTGGATATTCAAAAAAAATTTTAGAATTTAAAAATACCAAAGTAATAGCTTTAGACAGAGACAAAGATAGCCAAAAAAAAGCAAATCAAATAAAATTAAACTTTGAAGACAGATTTATATTTAAAAATATAAAATTTAGTCAGCTTAATAATTTAAAACTTAAGAATGAAGATATAAGAGGGGTCATTTTTGATCTTGGATATTCATATACGCAAATAAAAGATCCTAAAAAAGGACTATCATTTCAGTCTAAAGGAAACCTAAATATGCAAATGGGTTTAAATAATTATTCAGCTGAAGATGCAATTAATCAACTAGATGAAAAAGAGTTAGGTAAAATATTTAAGTTTTTTGGAGATGAAAAAGAAAGTAAATTTATATCTAGAAATATTGTTAAAGAGAGATCTAAGAAAAAAATAGATACTCAAACACTCGTTGAGATTATAGATAAAACAAAAAGAAAAAAAAACTTTAAAGTTCATAGTGCTACCAAAGTTTTTCAAGCTTTAAGAATTTTAGTTAATAAAGAAATAAGTGAATTAATTTTTGGACTTATCAATGCAGCAAAAGTTCTTAAGAAAGATGGGGTATTAGTAGTTGTAACATTTAATTCTCTTGAAGATAAAATAGTTAAATATTTTTTAAAAAGTCTTTCTGAAAATAAAAGTATCTCAAGATATGTTCCTGTTACACAGCAGGCTGAAACTTTGTTTATATTAGATCAAAAGAAAGCAATAGTGCCAACAGACAAGGAAGTGAATGAAAATTTACCCTCAAGATCTGCAAAATTAAGATACGGGATAAAGAAGAGTAATTTTTATGATTTTGAAACAGACATACTCGATCAATTTAAAAATTTAATAGAAATAGAAAATTTTGGAGATAAGTTATGAAAAAAACTATTTTAATACTAATCATTTTTTCATTAATTTTATCAACTGCAATAATTAAGAATTCAGCTAAAAAAACTGAAGATAAAATTTTTACAGTAAGAGAAAATTTAAGAATCTTAAACTCAGAATTTGAAAAGATTAAATTAGAATATGATTATCTAAGTTCTGCAGAAAAATTATTAGAGTATCAATTTTTATATTTTGAAGACGAGTTAATTCAAAAAGATATTGAAAATATAAAAATATTTAAAACTACAAATAAAATAATACAAGATTTAAAGATAACAAAAGAATAATGAAAAAATCTAAATCAAAAATTGTTATTGAAGATTTCAAAGATAGTTTCGTTTATAAAAAAAATGAAACAATTTTGAATATTCAATTTAATAGAGTTGCATTTATCTTCTTTGTATTTTTTATTATTTATCTGATTTATACCATTCATTTAATTCATTTGGGTTCGAGAAAATCTAAAATAGATATAGTTGACAATATTTCTGCCGTTAGAGATAAACTTTATAGAGCAGATATTATAGATGTTAACGGTAATTATTTAGCCAAAACAGTAAAATCAATAGATGTAGGTATAAAGACATCTGATGTAATTGATAAAAAAAAACTTTTATTAAGTTTAAATATCATTTTTCCGAATAAAGACTTTAGAAAGATTAAAAAAAAATTTGATACAAAAAAATTCTTTTGGTTAGAAAAGAAAATTTCTGAAGAAAACTATGAAAAGATAATGAAACTTGGAGATAAGTCTATAATACCTGAAGAAAGAGTTTTACGAGTATATCCTCAAAAAAATCTTTTTAGTCACATTATTGGCCAAATAGATGATGATAATGTTGGAATTTCAGGTCTGGAAAAATCATTTGATGAAATTTTGAGAAAATCAAAAAAACCACTTAAGCTTACTGTTGATAAAGATATACAATTTTTAATACGTCGAGAATTAATTAAGTATCAAGAAATTTTTAGGAGCAAGGGTAGTGCAGCTATATTAATGAATGTTGATAAAGGTCAAATAATTTCATTAGTTTCGTTACCAGATTTTGACCCAAATAAGAGACAAAGTATTACAGATGTTAATTATATTAATAGAGTTACTAAGGGAACATATGAGTTAGGTTCAGTTTTTAAACCTTTTACATTTGCAAGTGCGTTAAGCAATAATTTAATAAAACCTGAAACTCAATTTTTAAATTTACCTAAATCTATCAAATGTGACAAGCATGAGATTGGCGAATATAGCGATGATATTCCGACTGATTTAACGGCTGAGCAAATCTTAATTATGTCGGGTAATGTTGGATCAGTTAAGATTGCTCAAAAAGTTGGACCTGAAAATTTAAAATTATTTTTAAAAAAAGTAGGAGTTTTAGATAAGATTGAATTTGATATTGAAGAAGTGGGAAGTCCTCAACCAATTGATTGGCACCAAGGGTGTAAATTAGAAACAGTTTCATATGGGCAAGGAATAACAACAACTATTCTGCAATTAGCTAAAGGTTATGCAATTCTGTCAAATGGTGGTTATTCAATAAATCCTACACTAATAGATAAAAAGTTTATAAAAAAAAAAAGAATAATTAAAAAGGATGTTTCTGATGAAGTAGTTAAAGTGCTAAGAAAAATTGTAAATACTGAAGATGGAACAGCTAAGCTAGCAAATGTTAAAAATTATCAAATAGCTGGAAAAACTGGAACTGCAAATCAGTCAGCAAATGGAGGTTATTCAAGAGCTAAAATAAATACATTCGCATCGATTTTCCCATCATCGAGCCCAAAATATGTTTTTATTGTAATGCTAGATACACCCAAAACATCAAGTAGTTATATTTATAATTACAGACATAAAGAAGGAACTCAAACTGGTACTCCATATAATACAGCAGGATGGACATCGGTTGAAGTAGCTGGAAAGATAATAGATAGAATTGGGCCTATTTTAGCCACAAAATATATAGAGGTTAATTAATTATGTTTCTAGGAGATTATTTTAACAATATAAAAAATAATTATAAAAATTTTTTTTTTTCAGATATTTCATTTAATAGCAATCAAGTAAAAAAAAATAATATTTTTTTTGCAATCAAAGGAAATAAAGTAGATGGAAATAATTTTATATTATCGGCAATAAAAAATGGCGCAAAAATTATTGTAACTGAAAAAAAAGAAGATGGATTTAAAAATAATATTTTATTTATTAAATCTAGAAATGTAAGAAAATTATTAGCTGAAATTTCTTTTAAAATTTATAATGATATTCCAAAAAATATAATTGCTGTTACCGGTACTAATGGAAAGTCATCAATTGCAGATTTTTACTATCAAATATTAGATTTAAATAAAAAAAAAGTTGCTTCTATTGGAACTTTAGGAGTTAAATCCAAAAATCTTAAAATAAATTTATTAAACACAACAATAAACCCTATAAAATTAAGTAAGATTTTGAGTAATTTAAAAAAACAAAATATAGATAATGTAATTATGGAAGCATCAAGTCATGGTTTGAAACAAAATAGATTAGATGGATTGCTTTTTAATACTGGTATATTTACAAATTTATCACAAGATCATTTAGATTATCATAAAAACCTAAATAATTATTTAAAAGCTAAACTTTATTTATTCGAAAAATTAATAAAAAAGAATGGTAATGTGATAGCTGATAAAGAAATACCCCAATTTCAAAAGATAAAAAAAATTACACTAAATAAAAATTTAAATCTTTATTCATTAAATAGTCAAAAAAATAATTTTCAATATTTGTCGCATAGGTTCCAGGGAGAAGCTCAACTATTACAAATTAGCCATAATAATTTAATTTATAAGATTAAGCTTAATTTGATAGGAAAAATTCAATTAAAGAATGTACAGATGGCAATTGCCGCTGCAATAAAAAGTGATATTGATATAAAAAAAATCCTTAAAGTTATTCCTAAGATTAAATCTGTAGAGGGTAGATTTGAAAAAATTGGCAAAATTAAAAATCAATCTAAGGTAATTTTGGATTATGCTCATACACCAGATGCTTTAAGAACTTGTCTTTTAAATTTAAAAGAACAATTTCCTGGTCAAAAAATTTCGTTAGTATTTGGATGTGGAGGCAATAGAGATCAGGATAAAAGAGCTAAAATGGGTAAAATTGCAGATATTTTTGCTAATAAAATATATCTTACTGATGATAATCCAAGAACAGAAGGCCCTAATAAAATAAGAAACGATATAAAAAAGGGAATAAAAAAACAAACAATATTAGAATTTCCTAATAGGACGAGGGCAATTACAGAAGCAATTAATAATTTAAATACAGGAGAAATTTTACTTGTAGCGGGAAAAGGACATGAAACTATTCAAGAAATAGGTGTAAAAAAAATTATCTTTTCAGACAAAAAAGTTATTTTAAATGCAATTAAAATAAAGAATTTATCTTTATCAAATAATTTAAAATTTAATATTCTCAAAGAGCTATCTGAAGAAAAAAAATTATCTTCCAGGATTACTTTGAAGAAAGCACAAATTAACTCTAAAGAAATAAAAAAAGGTGATATTTTTTTTGCAATTAAGGGAAAAAAGAATGATGGAAATAAATTTATAAGTGAAGCCTTTAATAAAAAAGCATCCATAGCAATAGTAAATAAGATTAGTAAAAATAATAATATTAAACATCAAATTAAAGTAAGAGATTCTTTAAAATTTTTAACACAAAGTTCTAAAGTCTATAGAAAAAATATTAATACAAAAATTGTTGCAATCACAGGAAGCTGTGGAAAAACTACCTTAAAAGAATTATTAGGTAATTCATTAAAAAAACTATCTAAAACTAGTACCTCACCAAAATCATATAATAATAAATATGGTGTTCCATTAAGTCTTTTTAATTTAAATCAAAAAGATGATTATGGAGTTCTAGAAATTGGTATGGATAAAAAAGGTGAGATTGACTATCTTTCAAAAATTGTTCAACCAGACGTAAGTGTAATTACAAATATCAATTATGCTCATGCTAAAAATTTTAAGAATTTAAAACAAATTGCACTAGCTAAATCAGAAATAATTCATAATACAAAAAATAACGGTTTTATTGTTTTAAATGCTGATGATAATTTTTTTACATTTCATAAAAAGATTGCTTTAAAAAAAAATTTAAAAATTGTGTCATTTGGCATCAAAAGCAAATATTCTAATATAAAGTTTATGAATATTAAAAAGTTTAAAAAAAGATTTAAAGTGACTATTAAAATTAATCATTTAAAGACTTATTTTTTAATTCCTAATGATTTTGAAAATTATATTTCTAATATTTTAGCAGCTTTAGCTGTAATGAGCATCTTTTTGGATATTTCTAAAATAAATAAAAATATTTTTAATAATTTTAATGTACCAAATGGAAGAGGCGATATTTCTAAAATAAAAATTAATAAAAAAAACTTAAATTTAATAGACGAAAGTTATAATTCAAATCCATTATCTCTTAAGTCTGCAATTCTTAACTATGATAAAATTAACTCAAATAAATCAAAAAAATATTTACTATTGGGTGATATGTTAGAACTTGGGCAGCATAGTAAAAAACTTCATCAATCTATGGTGGCTGTAATTAATCGGTCCAACATAGACAAAGTATTTGTTAAGGGGAGAAATGTTTCTTTTATCTTCAATTCTGTTTTAAATTCTAAAAAAGGAAGAATATTAGATAGTAATTCTCAAATTATTGATTTAATTAAAAATCATTTTAATAATAATGATTATTTAATGATTAAGGCCTCAAAGGCGACAGGATTCAACAAGATGGTGAATAATTTGAAAGGTTTAAAATAAATGCTCTATCAATTTCTATTAAATTTTGTTGATACTTTTACCTCTTTAAATGTTTTTAAATATATAACTTTTAGAACGGGATTGTCTTTGTTTACTTCATTAATTATTGTTTTGATAATTGGTGGCCCTTTTATTAATTTTTTTTCAAATAAAAAAATATTAAATCCTATCCGTGATGATGGGCCAGAAAACCATATAATTAAAAAAATTGGGACACCAACAATGGGTGGAGTAATTATTCTATTTGGACTTTTAGTTTCTGTTTTATTTTGGGGAGATTTATCAAATATTAGTGTTCTTTTTTGTATTTACATCGCTATTTCATTCGGTTTGCTTGGTGCGCTTGATGACTACAAAAAGATAAAATATAATAATTCCTCTGGTATTTCATCAAAATTTAAAATTTTATCTCAAATTCTTTTAGCTTTTTTTGGAGTTTCATTTTTTGTTTATTTTGTTGATTATCAAGAAATTACCAACTTATATTTTCCTTTTTTTAAAAATTTAATAATAAACCTTGGGTGGTTTTTTATACCTTTTTCAGTATTTGTAATAATTGGTTCATCGAATGCTGTAAATTTAACAGATGGACTTGATGGATTAGCAACAGTACCGGTAATTTTAGTTGCAGGTTGTTTTGCTTTTATAAGTTATGTAACTGGAAATATTATTTTTTCAGATTATTTACAAATTCCTTATATAGAGGGTACAGGAGAAGTTTCTATTTTTTGTGGAGCAATAATAGGATCTTGTTTAGGTTTTTTATGGTTTAACGCACCACCAGCAAAAATTTTTATGGGAGACACAGGTTCACTAGCACTTGGCGGCTCTTTAGGGGCGGTAGGAATAATTACCAAGCACGAGATAGTGTTAGCTATAACAGGTGGCCTGTTTGTCCTTGAAGCTGTTTCGGTAATGGTTCAAGTAATTTCTTTTAAACTTACAGGAAAGCGAATTTTTAGAATGGCACCAATACATCATCATTTTGAAAAAAAAGGATGGGCCGAGTCAACTGTTGTAATTAGATTTTGGATTATATCAATTATTCTGGCAATGATAGGTTTAGCTACATTAAAATTAAGATAATGATAAAAAATAAAAATATTTTTTTAGAAAAAAAAATATTGATCTATGGGCTTGGTAAAAGTGGAGTCTCATCATATAAATTTTTGAAAAATAAAGCAGATCTATATTTGTTTGATGATAATGAAAAAAAAAACATTAAATTAAAATCGAATCTAAGACTTCATACTCTCAAAGAGATATCAAAAATTAATTTTGATAAAATTATTATTAGTCCAGGAATTAATATTTCAAAATGTAAATTGTCTAAAACTTTAAAGAAGAATTCTTCAAAAATTTATACTGATTTAGATATATTTTATTCATTCTATAAGAATAAAAGCATCACCGTAACAGGAACAAATGGTAAATCTACAACTGCTCAAATTTTGTACGAGGTTTTAGAGGACCAAAGATATGATGTAAGATTAATTGGCAATATTGGAAACCCCGCACTATCTGAAAAAAAGATTACAAAACACACCATATTTGTAATTGAAGCTTCATCTTATCAATTAGAGTATAGTCAAATTTTTAGCTCTAAATACGCAGCAATTCTTAATATTGCACCCGATCACATAGAGAGACATAAAAATTTAAAAAATTATATTACTGCAAAATTTAAACTATTAGTTTCCCAACCTAATAATGCTACAGCATTTATAAATAAAAATGACCCATTAATTACTAAAAAAATTGATAACAACAATCTTAAACAAAAAATCATCAAAATTGATTCAAAAAAAAGTAACAAAATATATAATCAGATAAAAAATGAATATTTTTTATCCTCAGGTAATAAAGAAAATTTATCTTTTGTTTTAAAGATTTTAAAAATATTCAAATTAAATAATAAGATTTTACTAAAAACATTAAATAAATTTAAAGGATTAAAATATCGACAACAAATTATTTTCAAAAATAAAAATTTAACTATTATAAACGACTCAAAATCAACAAGTTTTGCTTCCTCAGAAAATTTATTAAAAAATCTAAATTATGTTTATTGGATTTTAGGGGGCATACCTAAAAAAAGTGATCAATTTAAATTATCTAAAAAACATTGTAAAAATTTTAAAGCTTATATTTTTAGTAAACATCATAAAGAATTTAAAAAAAATCTTAAAAATAAAATTATTGTTAAAAACTTAAAAGATTTAAAAGATATATTAAATGAAATATTTTTAGATATAAAAAAAAAAAAATTAGAAAAAAATATCATTTTATTTAGTCCTGCAGGTGCATCTTTTGATAATTTTAAAAATTTTGAGGATAGAGGTTTATACTTTAATAAATTGATTAAAAAATTTATAAATGCAAAGTGATAGTTTTTTTTATAAATTTTATTATCAATGGTGGAAAAACATTGATAAACCGATTTTTTTTCTCATAACACTTTTATTCATAATTGGATTATTTTTTTCATTAGTTTCAACTTCATTAATTGCCTCAGATAAATTAGATACAAACAGTTATTTCTTTTTTTTTAAACATCTAATTTATATATGTATTGGTATATTTATAATTTTTATTTTTTCCTCTATTAATACTGATCAATTATTTAAATATTCAATTATTCTTTTTTTTATTTCTTTAATTTCTCTATTTTTGGTTCCAATTATTGGTATAGAAGTAAAAGGTTCAAAAAGATGGATAGATTTATTTTTTTTACCAATTTTTCAAGAAACCAAAATAGATCCGACCATCATTAATGGAGGTGTGATCAATTCTATTAACAACTCAGC
>JACWEP010000010.1 GCA_014653375.1 Pelagibacterales bacterium SAG-MED48
TTAAAAATTGCTAGGTATTAATGACAAAAATCTTAAAATTACTAATAGGGACTAATAATAAGGGTAAATTTAAGGAAATAAGAGATTTATTGCCAAAATATATAAAAACTTACTCAACTGCTGATTATAATCTTAAAAGTCCAAGAGAAGATGGTCTGACTTTTGAGGAAAACTCTCTTATTAAATCAAAATACTTTTCGAAAAAATCGAAATTAATATGTTTGGCTGATGATTCTGGGTTAGAAATAGATATCCTAAATAAGGACCCAGGAATTTATTCTGCAAGGTGGGGTGGAAAAAATGGAGATTTCAAAAAAGCTATAAAGAGAGTTTATAAAGAACTTTCTAAAAAAGATAAAAACTGGCAAAAGAAAAAAATTAAAGCAAGATTTGTTTGTGCTTTATCAATTTGTTTTTTAGATAAAAAAATTATTTCTGTTTTAGGAAAAATAGAGGGCTTCATTTCAAATGAACCAAGAGGTAAAAATGGTTTTGGCTATGATCCTATTTTCATTCCAAAAAATAAAAAAAAAACTTTTGGCGAAATGCCTTTGTTACAAAAGTATAAGATAGATCATCGATCTGTTGCGTTTAAGAAAATTAAAAAATTTCTATAAGTTTTTTATTTTCTATTTTATAAAAATTTAATCGATGATTAATTTTGTTATTTTTAATATCAAAAATACCAATTTTACCTTTGAATGAATTTTTCTTTTTGAAAAGTTTGTTTAAATTAGTAAGATTTGTTTTTAAAGACAAGTAGTAGACAAGACCAACAAGATCATAGCTTAATAGAGATAAATGAGATGGATATTCATTAAATTCTTTAAAAAATTTTTCTTTATAATTATCAAAATTATTTTTATTTATTGACGGAAAATATATGGGCTGAATATCAGTTTCATTTAGTAGGCTTGAGTCAAACCATTGATTTAATGTTATAAAATACTTATTTTTAGGTGAGACATCCGTGTAAAGGAGAGAAGTTCCTACGCTTTTTAGACTTTCATCAAAATCTGCAATTATTACCGCATCAAAATTTAATCCACCTAATGTGTATCTTTTTTCTAATCTTTTGATTTTTTTTTCTTTATTTGTGTCATTAGAGTTTTTAATTCTATATATTTCATCTTCTAAATTTTGTTTTCTAATTTTATAATTAGTGATTTTCTCAATTTGACTAGTTAATTTTGTTGGCTCTGTATCATAAACATAATCTTTAAAAATTTTAATTTTAGAATTTTTAATTCCTTTTTTTACTTCGAATTCATAGTCTTGCATTGGAGTTAGGAAAATAGTTCTTTGAATATTATTTGTTTCTAAAAATTTTTTTATTGTATTAAGTTGTGAGGTTGAGTTAATACCTGCTGAAATTACATTTTTTGGAAGATCTAGAGTCTTATTGGTAAAAGATAAAAATGTAAGATCCTTCATTTCATCTAAATATGTTAGGCTTTCATAAAATATTGGACCTATAACAACCTTCACGCCCATTTCTTTTAGTTCAAATGCAGATTTAAGGGTTTGATTTGGTCTTGTAGCTGTGTCTTTTGGAATAATTTCTATTAAATCACTATCAATATCTTTTATAGCCAATGAGACAGCTTTAATAATTGATTGACCCAAATCTTTATTGTTACCAGTCATGGGCACCAAGAGACCAATTTTAATTTTTTCTGCAGTCACAGCAGTATTAAAAAATGTCAAAATTAAATTTAAAAAGACAAAGAAAATAATTTTAGTAAGTTTGCACATTTTAATGATAGTATAATGTCTTTTAAGCTTAATTATGATCATAAAATCACAATCTCACATAAAAGATAATGAAAATGGTCTTTATATAGTATCAACCCCAATTGGAAATTTAAAGGATATTACTTTTAGAGCTATCGAAACATTAAAAAAATCTTCTTATATTCTTTGTGAGGATACAAGAGTTTCAAAAAATTTATTGGACAGATATGAAATAAAATCGAAATTAATTTCAAATCACAAATTTAATGAAACAAAAAACTTAAATAAAATTGTTGATCTTTTAAAATCAGGAGAAATAATTTCTTTAATTTCAGATGCTGGAACACCAAGTATTTCTGATCCTGGATCAATTTTAGTAAATGAATGTGTTAAAAATAATATTAAAATCATTCCTATTCCTGGAGCGTCAGCAGTTGCAACGGCACTATCAATAAGCGGTTTTTCAGAAAAATTTTACTTTTATGGATTTTTACCTGATAAAAAACAAGCATTAATAAATGATTTAAAAAAATTTTCTAAGTTAGATGGATCATTTGTTTTTTTTATATCACCTAAAAAAATAAATAGAGTAATACCTGAATTAAAAAATAATTTTAGTGGTAGAAAAATAGTTTTTTGTAGAGAAATTTCAAAAATATATGAAGAATACATAAGAAAGGATATTGATGACTTGGAACTATTTAAAAAAGCGCCAAAAGGCGAACTAACAGTAGTAATTTCTGAGAAAAAAAATGATAAAAATTCTTCACAAGAGTTAAGTGAATCAGATAAGATTCTTATAAATAAAATGATTAAAAAATTAAGCGTCAAAGAAATAACAGATTTAATTAGTCAAAATAAAATTATTTCTAAAAAAAAAATTTATAATTATTGTTTAAAATTAAAAAATGAAATCTAAATTTATATTAGTGGTTTTGGTAGGAATTATTTTATCTAGTTGTGTAGGTGTTTCTTCAACAGGTATTTTTGGAACAGGAGTTTCAGTTGCTCTTGATCCACGAACAGTGGGTACTCAAATAGATGATTCAATAATGCAAAAAAATTTAACAGCAAAAATAATAATTAGAGATAAGAAACATCTTATATCTGTAAAAACTAAAGTGCTGGATGGTAGAATTTTTTTAACTGGTAAAGTCGACAATCCTGAAGAAAAATTACAATTAACAAAATTATCATGGGAAATTAAAGGTGTGCGATCAGTTCGTAATGATATTAAAATTAAGGAAGAATTTAATTTTAAAAGATCGGCAAAAGATATTTTAATAACATCGCAACTTAGAACAGCCTTAATTTTTAATAAAAATATTAAAGCAACTAATTATCAAATTGATACTTATAAGAAAAAAATTTATGTTTATGGGATTGCTCTTACATCTGAAGAAAAAGATTTAGTTATAAGTGAGGCTACAGAAATACTTGATGTTGAAAATGTAGTAGCAAGTATTTTGTTAGTTGAAGATTTAAGAATTCAAAAAGAGTAACTATTTTTTGTAATCAATAATATCTGCAGAATAAGCGGCTACAGAAGCTAGATTAATTAGCTCTGATGTAGAAGATCTTAATGGAGCAATTTCTATAGGCAAACCTAGGCCAATTAGTAAAGGTCCTATTACTTTAGTATCTCCCAATGTTTTCATCATTTTATAGGATATTGCGGCGCTATGCTGTCCAGGCATAATTAAAATATTTGCTTTACCAACAATATTTGAGAAAGGATAAAGTTCTTTATACTCAGAATCTAGAGCTACGTCTGGCTGCATATCACCATCGAATTCAAAGTCTACTTTTTGTTCTTTTAAAATATCAACTGCTTTTCTTATATGTTTGGTTCGATTTGTAAGGGGTTGACCAAATGTAGAGTGAGATACAAAGGCTACTTTAGGTTCAAAACCAAATAATCTAACTACCCTTGCAGTAGATATTGCTATTTCAGCCATTTGTTCTGAAGTTGGATATTCATGAACACTTGTATCGCCTACAAAAATAGTTTTACCTTTATGAACCACCATATTTAATCCAAACATGATTTCACCATCTCTTACATCAACTACTTGTTTAATTTTTTCTAAAGAAGCTCCAAAACGTCTTGTGTTTCCAGTTACTGCACCGTCAGCATCACCACAAGCAACCATACTAGTTGCCCAAATAACCCTGTCATTTCTCACAAGTCTATCACAATCTCTTTCCAATAAACCTTGTTCTCTTTGTAGTTTTTGAAATAAATGTTTTACATATTTTTTTCTTTTTGTTTCATCTTTAGAATTTACAATCTCAATATCAAAATCTTCACTGTAGCCAATATTTTTAATTTGTTCTTTTATTTTATCTTCTTTGCCAATTAGAATAGGAATTCCTAATTTTGAATTTTTGAATGCAATTGCAGCTTTAAGAGTATTTTCATCTTCACCATCTGCAAATACAATTCTTTTTTGGTTTTTTTTAATATATGAGTTAATCCCTTGCATGATTGTAACAGTAGGGTCTAGTCTTTGTTTTAACTGATCTTTATATACATCAAAGTCATCAATATTTTTTCTTGCAACACCGGTATCCATTGCAGCTTTTGCAACAGCTGCAGGAATAACACTTATTAATCTTGGATCAAATGTAGATGGTATTATATATTCTTTACCATAATGAGGTCTTTCCCCACCCATTGCAGCAACAACTTCATCTGGGACATCTTCCCTCGCAAGTTCAGCAATAGCTTTTGCTGCAGCAACTTTCATTTCTTCGTTAATTGTCTTTGATCGCACATCTAAAGCTCCTCTAAAAATATAGGGAAAGCCTATTAAATTATTTACTTGATTAGGATAATCAGATCTTCCCGTTGCAACTATTGCATCATCTCTTACTTCATTAATTTCTTCAGGAGTGATTTCTGGGTCTGGATTAGCACAAGCAAAAATTATAGGATTTTTTGCCATTGTTTTAACTAACTCTTTTTTTAAAGCTCCTTTTGCAGATAAACCCAAGAAAACATCCGCACCATTAATAGCTTCTTCTAGAGTTCGAAGCTTTGTTTCGTTTGCATGTTTAGATTTCCATTGATCCATTCCTTCGGCTCTACCCTTGTAGATTACTCCTTTTCTATCAACCATAATTAAATTTTCGTTTGGAACACCTGAATTTTTAAATAGATCAGCACATGCCTGAGCAGATGCGCCAGCTCCATTAACCACAATTTTTATATCTTTAATTGATTTACCGCTAATATCTAGTGCGTTTATTAGTGCAGCAGTTGTAATTATTGCTGTACCATGTTGATCATCATGAAAAACTGGAATATCTAAAATTTCTTTTAATTTTTGTTCAATTATAAAGCATTCTGGTGCTGCTATATCTTCTAAATTTATTCCACCAAAAGAAGGTGCAAAATTTTTAATTGAGTTAATTATTTCATCTGAGTCCGTACAATCTATTTCTAGATCGATAGAATCTATATCTGCAAATCTTTTAAATAAAACTGCTTTACCTTCCATTACAGGTTTAGATGCAAGTGCTCCTAAATTACCCATACCGAGAATTGCAGTTCCATTACTTATTACAGCTACCAAATTACCTTTACTTGTATAATCGTAAGCTGCCTCTGGGTTTTCACTAATCATTCTTACTGGAGCTGCAACACCTGGAGAATATGCTAAAGCAAGGTCTCTTTTAGTTGTCATATTTTTTGATGATATAATCTCAATTTTTCCAGGCTTTTTATTTCTATGAAAATCTAAAGCTTCTTTATCAGTGTAATGGTCAATTTTTGTTTTTTTCATTTTTGATAATTAGTTATACAAATGAGGTAAAATTAAGACTAATATGATTTATGAACTTACTTAAGTCAACTGGTACATTTGGATTTTTTACCTTATTAAGCAGAATACTCGGATACCTAAGGGATATTCTAATTGCTATTTTTCTTGGCACAGGTGTTTTGGCTGATGCTTTTTTTATTGCCTTTAGAATTCCAAATACATTTAGAAGATTATTTTCAGAAGGAACTTTTAATGCAGCTTTTGTACCAAGTTATGCATCTGAAATAGTTAAAGGAAAAAAACAATCAAATAAATTTGCTAATAATATTTTTAATCTTTTGTTTTTAGGTTTGTTATTTTTAGTACTTATTGTGCAAATCTTTATGCCTACATTTGTATCAATTATTGCCCCTGGATTTGTTGAAAATGTTGAAAAAATGGAGCTAGCAATAAGTTTAACTAGAATAACATTTCCATTTTTATTTTTTATTTGTTTAGCCTCATTTTTTTCTGCAATTTTAA
The DNA here is from genome assembly GCA_014653375.1 of Pelagibacterales bacterium SAG-MED48. Taxonomy (GTDB): domain Bacteria; phylum Pseudomonadota; class Alphaproteobacteria; order Pelagibacterales; family Pelagibacteraceae; genus Pelagibacter. The sequence goes on from JACWEP010000010.1 coordinate 6,024, forward strand.
ACTCGCATAACAAGTTTGCAGCTGCGTCAGCGGCTCCAATAATTTTAAATATAATTTTAATTGGAGTTTTATTATTCTCAAAGTCATTAGGTGATAATCTTGTTTTTTATTTGTCTTATGGAGTTTCATTCGCAGGCTTTTTACAATTAGTTTTCTTATATAAATTTGTAAGAAAATTTTATTCTTTAAAATTCGATTTTAAAATTAAGACTGATAGCAAAATAAAAGTATTTTTTAAAAAACTATTACCAAGTATTTTTGCATCAGGCGTTACTCAAATTAATATTTTGGTTGGAACCATAATAGCATCTTTTCAAGCTAGTGCAGTTTCATATTTGTATTATGCTGATAGAATATACCAAATAAATTTAGCAATAGCAGGAATAGCAATTGGTGTTGTGGTCCTGCCCCAACTTTCAAAACACATTCAATCTAAAAAGAAAAGTAAGATACATTTGATTCAAAATAAGGCTCTAGAATTAAGTTTATTTTTAACTCTTCCTGCATCCGTCGCATTACTAATTGCTTCTGAAGAAATTATTTCAGCTTTATTTGGTTACGGTTCATTTGACCAAGTGTCCGCAATAAATTCTGGTAAAGCTCTTTATTATTTTGCCTTAGGTCTTCCTGCTTTTTCTTTAATTAAAGTTTTTTCTAGTTTCTTTTTTGCCAATCATGATACTAAAATTCCATTTTATATTTCCTTATTTTCCGTATTAATAAATATTGTAATTAGTATTTCTTATTTTAGTGAAATCGGATTTATCATAATTCCAATAGCAACAACAATTTCATCATGGCTTAACGCCATATTGCTCTTTGCTTTTTTAAAAAATAGAGATCTTTTTTCTTTCAATAATATATTTTTAGTTAGATTTATAAAAATTATAATAGCCTCTTTATTAATGGCAATATTCTTCAATTTTCTAATAACATATTTTAAATATGAATTATCATTCAATCAAAATATTAAATCATTTTATTTAATCTTAAGTGTTATATTAAGTTTATTATTTTATTTACTTGTTTCATATTGGATCAAAGCTTTTAAAAAGAGTGATATTAAATTAAAGTATTAGATATTATGAGTAAAAAAATTTTTTCAGGCGTTCAGCCCACAGGCAATCTTCATTTGGGAAATTACTTAGGAGCTATTAAAAATTTTGTAACGTTAAATAATGATAATGAAAATAAATGTATTTTTTGTGTTGTTGATTTGCATGCAATTACAGTTAAGCAAAATCCTAAAGAATTAAGAAATAACATCAGAGAAACGGTTGCAACTTTTATTGCCAGTGGAATTGATCCAAAAAAAAGTATTATTTTTAATCAATCAAGTGTAGCAGCTCATGCTGAAGCAGCCTGGATTTTAAGTTGTGTTGCCCGTATGGGTTGGCTAAATAGAATGACACAATTTAAAGAAAAAGCTGGAAAAGATAAAGAAAAAGCAAGTGTTGGTTTGTATTCTTATCCAGTTCTAATGGCAGCAGATATTTTGCTTTATGACGCAACCCACGTACCTGTAGGGGATGACCAGAAACAACATTTAGAATTGTGCAGAGATATCGCCCAAAAATTTAATAATGATTTTGAAGTAAATAATTTTCTACAAGTTCCAGAACCTTTAATTCAAAAAGAGTTTTCTAGAATAATGAGTCTCAAAGATGGATCAAAAAAAATGAGCAAATCGGAATTATCTGATTTAAGTAGAATCAACTTAACTGACAATAAGGATCAAATAATTAATAAAATAAAGAAGGCCAAAACTGATCCATTGCTGTTGCCAAAAAGTCTAAAAGAGATTGATGAAAGAGTGGAAGCTAAAAATTTAATAGGTATTTATGCAAGCCTTACAAATTCTACTTTAGATAAATCTATAGAAAATTTTGCAGGAAAAAATTTCTCAGAATTTAAAGAAAAATTATCACAAGTTTTAGTTGATAAAATTGAACCAATATCAGCAGAGATAAAAAAATTATTAGCAGATCAGGAATATTTAGACCAAATTCTTCTAGAAGGAGTTGAAAAAGCTAATTCAATAGCTTCAAAAAAAATTGAAGGAATCAAGGAAATAGTGGGTTTTTAGTAAAAATTTATTATCAAGTTTTAATTCTTTAAATATTAACTATATATATTCACATGTTTGTTCAAACCGAAATAACTCCAAATCCGAATTCTTTGAAATTTTTGCCTGGCAAAAAAGTTTCAAATAATGGTTCTTATGAAATCACAAAAAAAGACGGTATCCAAAATGACTTAGTAAGAAATATACTATCAGTTAATGGTGTTGAGGGAATTTTTTTAGGTGAAGATTTTATTTCAGTAAATAAGGATGACACAATTAAATGGGATGACATAAAACATATTGTAATTTCATTAATTAATGACTTTTATGCTGATGGAAAAGAATTCGTTATAGATGAGAATGCAGAAAAACAAAAAGTTGATTTTGATGAAATTGAACAAAAAATTATAAAGATTTTAGATCAGAAAATAAGGCCAGCAGTAGCTAGAGATGGTGGAGATATTAAATTTAAAGAATTTAAAGATGGGGTGGTAAAAGTTCAGCTACAAGGAAGCTGTTCAGGATGCCCAAGTTCTACAATGACTTTAAAACAAGGTGTTCAAAATCTCTTGTGCCATTATTTGCCAGAAGTTAAAGAGGTTGTGGCAATATAAATTATGAAAATAAATGTAGTTAAAAAACCCAAAACTAAAGTTATAAAAAAAACAAAAAAAAAAATTAAAAATAGCAATCAGTTAGAATTAATTTTTAAAGACAACAAAAATAACAATATTAAAAATCACAATAAAGATTTAAGTTTTAATTATAGTAATACTGTTAATTCAATATCTAGAGTATTTTTAAGCAGTTTTGCACTAATCTCTTTTTTTTACATAATGCCATTGTTTATAAGCTTTACTGAAAATAATTTTAATACAAAAGAATTCAAAAATAATTCAAAAAAAATTTTAGCATACACGCTTGATAAACAAAACGAAAATAAAGAAAATACTAAATCAAAGAGAGAGGATGATTTATTAGTTGATATTTTTAGTTTAAATGATTTAGAATCTGACACTGTGAGACTGAGCGCCTCAACTATCAAACAGTTATTTGAAGATACAGATTATAATTTACAAGATGTTAGAAAAAAAAAACTAGTTAAACCTGTTGCTCTAACTCTGCTTCCTCAAGAAATTAAGATGATTGAAAATACCAAGAAAAGAAAAGAGTTTTTTATTCAAATCGTCTTACCACTAATCATTAAAGAAAATAGTAATATAAGAATAGATAGAAAAAATCTTTTTAAAATTATCAACAAAAGTAACAACACTAATTTAGAAAAAAAATGGCTTGGAAAAAAATATAAACAATACGGTGTTGCCCCAGGAGATTTGTCGTCATTAAAAATTAGAATGGATGAAATTCCAGTGTCACTAGCAATTGCTCAAGCAGCAAAAGAAACTGGATGGGGAACGTCAAGATTTGCTCAAGAAGGTAATGCATTATTTGGTCAATGGACATGGTCTGGTGAAGGTTTGAAGCCCAAGGAGGCTAAAGCAGGAGAAGGTCATAAAGTAATGAAATTTAATGTTTTACAAGCCTCAGTTAGGGCTTATCAAAGAAATTTAAACACTCATTCAACTTATAGAGAATTTAGAAGAGCTAGGGCAGAATTACGTGATCTAGGTAAACCCCTGGATAGTCTAGAGCTTTCCAAATATTTAAATAAATATGCTGAAACGGGTAATCAATATGTTGAGGTGCTTCAGAAGATTATAAAACAAAATAAATTAAAAGATTTTGATGATGCTAAGTTATTACCATTAAGTGGTGATTTAGAAAGTCTTATTTAATTTTCTTTGATTGGAAATTGAACTCCAAACCATCGCCATTTACCATTATCGTTAAGAGAGCAATTTATTCTACCTCTTCTCGGTTTAAACACTGTTCTGAATTGAATAGTAAGAGTATTATTTAATATGTTAGTTTTAGATTTTTCCCATTTATCACCTTCATTTGAATAACAATTAATATTTTCTAAATTTTTTTGATCTTTAAAAAACTCAACTACAAATTCTGGAGGGTTATTTTTCTTTGTTAATTTTTTCTCTAAAGGTAATAATTCTTTATATTCAAGAGGAAATGAATTTATAATTGATTTAAATCTATTTAAATCACCATAATTTTCATTAATAGGAAATCTAGGCAGTTCAAATTTATCTTTGTTTATATCTATAACACCTGAGTGTTGGCCAAAAGCAAATTCAAAATTTTTAGAAATGTAATCTCTCATAAATTTTGAGTATTCACCAAACGGATAAGAAAATAAATCTGGTATATATCCTAGTTCTTTTATAAATATTACGTTAGCTTTTTCTATATCCAAAATAAACTGATCATTTGTTTCATCAATAAGGTAATTATGTGTATGAGAATGATGCCCTATAAGAGCAAATTCCTCAGATTCAACCTCTCTTATTTGATCCCAGGTCATATACCCTCTCTTACCAACAGGTTCAGTTGATACAAATAAAATAAATGGAATTTTGTTTTCTTTAAGATAAGGCCAAGCCTCTAAGTAAAAAGACTGAAAAGCATCATCAATGGTTATGAGCACTTCTTTATTTAATTTTGGAATATCAAACTCTTTTTTAAAATTATCTGGATTATTAAAACTATAATTAGATTTTTTTATGATTTCTATTTGATTTTTAAAAACTTCCATTTGAATGTTGGTTGATGGATATTTAGATTCATTAAAACGATGATATATTATTGATAAAATACCTTCATCATTAGAATAATATTTGATATTATTTTCATCTGAATTAGAACTTACATTAGAGAATATAACAAAAATGAATAAACTTATTATTGATGTTGCTAGTGAAAAATTTTTTTTAATGATCATTACTAATAATGATATTTATAATATTATTTATGAGAATACTAAAATTAATTATGAAAAGCTAACTACAATCATTAACGATTTTTTAAAAACTAAAAATTTAGAAATAAAAAATATAAGTAAAATTTATGTTAATAGAGGTCCTGGAAGCTTTGCGGGTATAAGAAATTCTTTATCTGTAGTTAAAGCCTTTAATATAGCAAAAAAAATTGATTATTATTGTTACAGTTTGGGAGATTTTAAAGATGAAGAGAATATAAGTTATGAAAATATACCTGATTTATGTGATAAATTTAAAATTAAAAAAAATTTGATTAATCCTATTTATATAAGCTAGAATTAAAATTATATGCCAGAAACAATTGAAGAAAAATGTTTATCAAAAGGAGTTAAGTTAACCGATCAAAGAAAAGTAATTGCACAAGTAATGTCGCAATCAACAGATCATCCTGATGTAGATGAATTATATAATCGAGTTTCTAAAATTGACTCAAAAATTAGTATTGCAACTGTTTATAGAACTGTAAAATTATTTGAAGAATCTGGGATATTAACCAAGCACGAGTTTAAAGGGGGTAAAGCTAGATATGAAGAGTTGAATGAAGGTCATCACGATCATCTAATTGATGTTAAGTCTGGTGAAATAATAGAATTTGTAGATGAAGAAATTGAAAAACTTCAAAATAAAGTTGCAGAAAAATATGGCTATAAATTAGTTGATCACAAACTTGAATTATATGGGATAAAGAAAAAATCCTAACTGCATGGCTCAAAAAATATTTATCAAAACATTTGGCTGTCAAATGAATGAGTATGACTCAAATAGAATATATGATTCTGTAAAAAAAATTGGTTTTCAAAAAACAAAAAACTATGAAGATGCAAGTTGTTATTTGTTAAATACATGTCACATAAGAGATAAAGCAAAAGAAAAAGTTTATCATGAAATTGGAAGAGTAAAAAAAATTTTTAGATCAAAACAAAAACCACTTGTAATTGTTGCTGGTTGTGTTGCTCAAGCAGAAAATCAGGAAATGCTAAAAAGAGAACCATATATAGATTTAGTAATAGGACCTCAATCTTATCATAAAATTAATGATACAATATTAAACCATATTGAAAAAAAGAAAAAAATAGAAGAAACAGAATTTGATGCAATTTCTAAATTTGAATATTTACAAAAAATTAAAAATGAATCAAAAGGTGTCTCTTCTTTTTTAACCATCCAAGAAGGTTGTGATAAATTTTGTCACTTCTGTGTTGTACCCTACACAAGAGGACCAGAGTATTCCAGACCATTTAAACAAATAATAGATGAGGCAAAAAATTTAGTTGATAATGGTGCTCAAGAAATAATTTTACTAGGACAAAATGTTAATGCTTATAGTAATGAAGAATATAGATTATCAAATTTAATTTTAGAAATTGAAAAGTTTTCAGAATTAAAAAGAATTAGATACACCACATCTCACCCAAGAGATATGTCAGATGATTTAATCGAAGTTTATAAAAATTCAAAAAAATTAATGCCTTTAGTTCACTTACCAGTGCAAAGTGGATCAAATAAAATTTTAAATCTTATGAATAGGAAACATAGCATTAGTGATTATTATAAAATATACGATAAACTTAAGAAAATTAACTCTAATATTGAGTTTTCGAGTGATTTTATCATTGGTTATCCCGGAGAGGAGGAGAAAGATTTTCAAGATACACTTCAGCTGATTAAAAGAATTAAGTTTATTAATTCTTACTCATTTATTTTTAGTCCAAGACCAGGAACTGTTGCAGCAGATTTGAAATTAATAGATAAAAAAATTTCTATAGAAAGATTAGAAGTAATTCAAAATTTATTGTTTAAAAATCAAACAAACATGAATAAATCACTAGAAAATAAAAAGATTAATGTTTTGGTTGAGAATTTAACAGATGACCAAACACAAGTTTTTGGAAGATCTGAATATATGACATCAGTTATTTTTAATGGTAAAAAAGAAGATATTGGAAAAATTATGTCAGTAAAAATTAATAAAAGTAACAGAAGCACATTATTTGGAGAACTTATTGTTAACTCTAATCAAAAGGTAGCATAGAAATTGAGTGGTTTAATAAAGAAGAATATTGATACATCATTAAAATTTGTTTATTCAGATAACAATTCTTTAAGTGTTATTTTTCATGATAATGATTTATTAATGGGGGTTGTAGGAGAGTTTAATAAGAACCTAAAAGAATTAGAAAAAATTACTGAGGCTAGCTTATACTCTAGAGGGAATTCTATTTTAATTAAATCAAATCCTCAAAAAAACGAAATTGTTAAAAATGCTATTAAATTTTTAGCTAATCAATTTATTAATAATGGCAGTATAGAAAACAAAGATATAGTTTCTTCTGTAGATAAATTTATGATTAATGAAAAAGTTAAGAATAATAATGTAACAGATATAATTAAAACCCCAAAAAAATCTATTATTCCAAGATCAGAAAAACAAAAAGAATACGTCAGAGCTTTAAGGCAGAGCGATATTATAATTTCTGCAGGTCCTGCAGGAACAGGAAAAACATTTTTAGCAGTAGCTGTAGGTCTTACAATGTTGTTGGAAAAAAAAATTGAAAGAATTATTTTATCAAGACCAGCTGTTGAGGCAGGAGAAAGATTAGGTTTTTTACCAGGTGATATGAAGGAAAAAGTTGATCCCTATTTGAGACCTTTATATGATTCTTTATATGATCTATTTGATTTTGAAAAAATACAAAGAATGATCGAAATTGGTGATATTGAAATTGCACCTCTTGCTTTTATGAGAGGGAGAACTTTAAAGAATTCATTTGCAATTTTAGATGAGTCCCAAAATGCAACTGATACTCAAATTAAAATGTTTTTAACTCGTATTGGTGAAAACTCAAAAATAGTTATAAATGGTGACCCAACACAAATAGATCTACCAAATAAAAATATGTCAGGTTTGGTTAGATCAAAAGAATTATTGGGCCACTTAGATGAAATTTCAGTTGTTGATTTTGATCATACTGATGTTGTCAGGCACCCACTAGTTTCAAAAATAGTTAAAGCCTACTCTAATAATGATTAATATTGATGTCCTCTCAGATGAGAAGGCGTGGTCCAAAAAAATTAAGAAAAAAGAGCTTTTTTTTAGAGAAATTTGCAATTTTTTTCCAAGAAAATATCGATTTCCCAATAAGAAAATAGTGCTTTCTTTACTTCTCTCTAATAATAAATGTATCAAAAAGTTAAATAAAAACTTTAGAAATAAAAATAAGTCTACGGATATACTGTCATTTCCTTTAACAAAGAAAATAAAGATATCTAAAAAAACTTATATTGGAGATATTATAATTAGTTATAATTTCATGAATAAACCTAAATCACAAAATATAAAAAATTTTAAAAAAAAAGTAATTAAAACCTTCATTCATGGATATCTTCATTTACTAGGTTTTGACCATATTAAAGATAAAGATTATAAAAGAATGCTTAGTGAGGAAGAAAAAATATATAAATCAGTAATTTTAAAAATTAACTAGATTGATAAAAAGAAAATACATTGAGATAATTTTTTTAATTATTTTAGGTGCAGTCTCATCTTTAAGTTTGCCTCCATATAATTACTTAATAATAAATTTTTTTACCTTTAGTGCATTTTTTATATTTCTATTTAAAAAATCTAAAATTACCCAAAGTAAAAAATATTTCTTTTTTTATGGCTGGCTATTTGGATTTGGTTATTTTTTGTCAAGCTTGTATTGGATATCAATATCTTTAACTTTTGATCAAAATTTTAAATTTTTAATTCCTATATCTATAATTTTAATGCCTTCTTTTCTGGGAATTTTTTATGGATTAGTTACCTTCTGTTTTATAATTTCAAAATCTAAAAAAATAGTAAGTTCTTTTCTGGTTTTTTCATTATTTTTTGGTGTTTTTGAATTTATAAGAGGTTCAATTTTAACTGGTTTTCCTTGGAATTTGATAGCCTATAGTTTTGTTAATCATTTAGAAATATTAAGTATTACCTCATTAATAGGAACCTACGGATTTAATTTATTCTGTATTTCATTGTTTGCTAGTCCTGCAATTTTTATATTAAGAGAAACAAGAAAAGACATAGGTGTGTGTGTTATTTTTCTAATTTTGCCATTACTGTTTTATCTGTATGGATCATCCTATAAAGAAACATTTAATTCATCAGATGTTACAAACTATGATTATAATGTAAGAGTAATAGGTTCAAATATTAGTCTCGATAGATTTTATTTAAACATTGATCCTGTCTTAGTGATAAATGAATTGATTGAAATAAGTGAGCCAGAAAAAGATGATAAGACTATATTTATTTGGCCTGAAGGAATTCTCCCCGATGTTTCTCAAGAAGAATTAATCGAATTTAAGTGGTTATTTGAAGATACTTTTAGTAAAAATCATTTGTTATTAATTGGGATCAATAGTCAAAAAGCCAATAAAGAAAAAATTAATTATTTTAATTCCTTATCAATTTATAGTCATGATTTAGAAATATTAGATTTTTATAATAAAATCAATCTAGTCCCGTTTGGTGAATTTTTACCTTTTGAAAATATTTTGAAAAAATTTGGTTTAAGTACAATTACTAATAATTATCAATCATTTTCAAAGGGCCAAGATAGAAAGATTATCGAGATAAAAAGAGATGATTTTTCCTTAAAGATATTGCCATTGATTTGTTATGAAATAATATATTCAGGTAAAATATTTCAAAATCAAAGCTTTGATTTAATGGTTAATATTTCTGAGGATGGATGGTTTGGTAGATCAATAGGACCTAAACAGCATTTTGCACATAGTATATTTAGATCAGTTGAAAGTGGTAAATATTTATTGCGCTCAGCAAATAATGGTACTTCAGCTATTGTTAATCCTTTGGGTATTGTTGAGCAAAAAGTTGAATATGGTGATTCAGGTTATATTGACTTTAAAAAAGCTAAAAAAATACAACCAACATTATTTTCTAAATATGGAAACAAAATCTTTATAACATTAATTTTACTATATATTTTTATGATATTTTCATTTAATAGACTTAAAAATGAGTAATTTAAAAAACTTCCTTTTTACAAGTGAGTCAGTATCTGAAGGTCATCCGGATAAAGTTTCAGATAGAATTTCAGATATGGTAGTAGATAATTATCTATCTGGAGATCCATTCTCAAGAGTTGCATGTGAAACACTTACAACAACAAATAAAGTAGTTTTAGCAGGAGAAGTTAGGGGCCCTGAAATAAAAAAAAACGAATTAATTGAAAAAGTTAGAAATTGCATAAAAGATATTGGCTATGATCAAGAAGGTTTTACTTGGAGAGAAGCAACAAAAATAGAAAGCCATCTTCATTCCCAATCTACTGATATTGCAATGGGTGTAGACTCATCTGGAAATAAAGATGAGGGAGCTGGAGATCAAGGTATTATGTTTGGATATGCTTGCAACGAAACAGATGTTTTAATGCCAGCGCCAATTCACTACTCTCATAAAATTTTAAGATTAATGGCAGAAGATAGAAAGTTAGGAAAGTTAAAAAATATAGAACCAGATAGTAAGAGCCAAGTTACTTTTGAATATGTGGATGGAAAACCTACGAAAGTAAAATCTGTAGTAATATCTTCTCAGCACTCTGCAGATGTTAATCAAGCACAAGTAAGGGATTTATTGAGACCTTACATGTTACAATCTATTCCATCAAATTTTCTTGAAGGTTTTAATGAAGATGAGTTTTATGTTAATCCAACAGGTAATTTTGTTATTGGTGGTCCAGATGGAGATTGTGGGTTAACAGGAAGAAAAATTATAGTAGATACATATGGCGGTGCCGCACCTCACGGTGGGGGAGCTTTTTCTGGAAAAGATCCTACAAAAGTAGATAGATCTGCAGCTTATGCAGCAAGATATATCGCAAAAAATGTTGTTGCTTCAAAAATTGCAGACAAGTGTTTAATTCAATTAGCTTATGCAATTGGTGTTTCTAAACCATTATCAATTTATGTTGATTTATTTGATAATGATTTGGATAAAAATAAATTTGTTGTAGATAAAATAAATGAAAATTTTGACTTAAGTCCTCGAGGAATTAGAGAGATGCTAAATTTAAATAAACCTATTTATGAAAAAACATCTGCTTATGGGCACTTCGGAAGAGTTCCTGAAGAAGATGGTTCATTTTCTTGGGAAAAAACAGATAAAACAGCCTTTTTTTCCAAATAGTTTCTGTTGAATTAAAAAAAAACTTTACTATATTGCATTTACATTATTGAATTTACAAAGTGGGCTTAAGCCCATTTTTTTTTGGAGCAAACAAAAACATGTTAAACAAGAGAGCAGATAAATTAGAATTACTTAGAATTGCTGAAGCTGTTGCTTTAGAAAAATCTATCGATAAAGAACTAATCATTAGTTCAATGGAAACTGGAATTGCAAAAGCAGCAAAATCTAAATTTGGTCAAGAAAATGAAATTAAAGTTTCTATTAATAGAGATAGTGGAGATATTGAAATATTTAGAAAACTAGTTGTTGCAGAAAATCCTGAGAATTCAAATACAGAAATTAAATTAGAGGATGCTATTACTTTAAATGAAATAAATAGAGATAAGGCTGTTGGAGATGAAGTTTTACAACCACTTCCTTCATTTGATTTTGGTAGAATAGCTGCTCAAACAGCAAAACAAGTAATCAGTTTTAATGTCAGAGAAGCTGAAAGAGAAAGACAATTTAATGATTTTATTGATAAAAAAGATTCAATTTTAAGTGGAATTGTAAAACGATTAGAATTTGGAAATGTAATTGCAGATCTTGGAAGAACAGAAGCAATTATTCAAAAAAATGAGATGATCCCTAGAGAAAATATTAAAGCGGGTGATAGAATAAAAGCTTATTGTTATGATGTTAGAAGAGAGCCAAGAGGGCAACAAATATTTTTATCAAGAGCTCACCCAAAGTTTATGGAGAAACTTTTTGTTCAAGAAGTTCCTGAAATTTATGATGGTTTAATTGAAATTAAATCTTCTTCAAGAGATCCTGGAAGTAGAGCAAAAATTTGTGTAAAAGCTGTCGATACATCACTTGATCCAGTTGGGGCTTGTGTTGGTATGAGAGGCTCAAGAGTTCAAGCAGTTGTTAATGAATTGCAAGGAGAAAAAATTGACATTGTAAATTGGTCTGAAGATCCTGCGATTTTAGTTTCAAATGCTCTTTCACCTGCAGAAGTCCAAAGAGTGAATGTGGATATAGAAAGAAAAAAACTTGATGTAATTCTTACTGAAGAAAATTTAAGTAAAGCTATTGGAAGAAGAGGTCAAAACGTTAGACTTGCCACAAAGTTATTAAATTATGAAATTAATATAATGACCGATGCAGAAGATTCTGAGAGAAGACAATTAGAATTTAAAGAAAAAACTGAAAATTTTGTTAAAAATTTAGAGTTAGACGAAACTTTGGGACAGCTATTAGTTGCTGAAGGTTTTTCATCAATAGATGATATTAAAGATAGTTCAGCTGAAAATTTAATGAAGATAGAAGGTATAGAAGAGGATACTGCTAAAGCACTTATAGAAAGAGCTAAAGAGTTCCATCAAAAAGATCAAGAAGATATTTCTGAGAGAATAAAAGAATTAGGCCTTGAAGACTTACTAATTAATTTAAAAGGATTAACTCCAGGAATGTTAGTAACTCTAGGAGAACAAAAAATTTTAACACTAGAAGATTTTGCTGACTTAGCATCTGATGAGCTAACAGGTGGATATGATATTGTAAAAGGTGAAAGAGTTAAAATCCAAGGTTATCTTGAAGATTTTGCTTTATCAAAAGAAGAAGCAGATGAACTAATTATGTCTGCAAGAAACATTGTCTACAAAGATTGAGTGATGAGCTATGGAAAAAAAAACAAAACTAACAATAACTGGCATAGCCAAAAAATCGATCAAAAATATTGAGATTGCAAAAACTCAAGGAAAAAATTCTGTAGTTATCGAAAAACAATCAAATAAATTTCCAAGTCGAGGTGGATTAGTTAAGCCAGGAGGCTTTAAGCCCAAAACTATCTCAACATTTAATAGAGGTGCACCAATTAAACCATCGTTTCCATCTAAATCACCCCCTATAACAAATGATTTTGAAAAACGTAAGCTGGCTGAACAAAGAGCCACTAAAAGACTTAAAGGTGAAAATGATAATAAAGATAAGAAAACTTTAAAAGCAGGCACAAAAAAAAGAGAATTAAAATTAACAGTTTCAAGAGCTTTAAGTGATGAAATAGAAGCTAGAGCAAGAAGTGAAGCTTCTGTAAAGAGAGCAAGACAAAAAGAGAATAAAAATTTAACAAAAGAAGAAGTTCAAGAAAGCCTTAAACCGGTTAAAAGAGATATTAATATTCCAGAAGCAATTACAGTTAGAGAACTAGCTAACAGAATGGCTGAGCAATCTAGTAATGTTATTAAATATCTATTTGGAATGGGCGTTACTGTTACTATAAACCAGACGTTAGCAGCAGATACAGCTGAGTTTCTAGTTAAAGAATTTGGTCATAATCCAATTAGAGGAGAAAAAGCTGAAGAGATTATTCAAAAAATCAAAGCTTCCAGAGCAGAGAATTTAAAAAACAGAGCTCCCATAGTTACTGTTATGGGACATGTTGATCATGGTAAAACTTCAGTGCTTGATGTTTTGAGAAGTGCAAATGTTGTATCAGGAGAATTTGGAGGAATTACGCAACATATAGGAGCATACCAAATTGAAAGCCAATCTAATAAATTAACTTTTATTGATACACCGGGTCACGCAGCATTTACTGAAATGAGAGCAAGAGGATCAAAGTTAACTGATGTGGTTGTATTAGTGGTTGCTGCAGATGATGGAGTAAAGCCTCAAACAGTAGAGTCCATTAAACATGCAAAAGCTGCCAATGTACCAATTGTTGTTGCAATTAATAAGTGTGATTTACCAGATGCAGACCCACAAAAAATAAAAAATCAATTATTAGAGCATGAACTAATAGCAGAAGATTTATCAGGAGACACATTGATGGTTGAAATTTCTGCTACAACAAAATTAAATTTAGACAAATTAGTTGAAGCGATAATTTTACAAGCAGAAATATTAGACTTAAAAACCGATTTTGAATCTAAAGCGACAGGGATTGTGCTTGAGTCTAAAATTGATGTTGGAAGAGGACCGGTTGCAACGATTATAGTGACTACAGGAACTTTAAAAAAAGGTGATTATTTTGTTAGTGGTTTAAGATGGGGTAAAGTTAGAGCGATTATTAACGATAAAGGAAAAAATATTAATGAAGCACCTCCATCAACCCCAGTTGAGATTTTAGGAATAAATGGTGCATCAAAAGCAGGAGATGATTTCATCGTTCTTGATAATGAAAAAGAAGCAAAAACACTAAGTGAAAATAGAGCGCAAGAAAGCAAAGATGGAAGAAACCCTTTAACTTTTGCATCTCAAGACTCTGCATTTTCAGATAAATCTACAGAAGAACTAAATTTGATTATTAAATCTGATGTTCATGGATCTTCTGAAGCAATTAAAAATGCAATTAGCCAAATTAAACATGATGAGGTTAAACCTAAAATAATTTTATCAGATATTGGAATGGTAACTGAAACAGATGTTACATTAGCAAAAGCTTCAAATGCAGTTTTAATTGCGTTCAATGTTAAGCCAAGTAAAGAAGCAAAAAAACTTGCAGAAAATGAAAAAATTAAAATTTCCTCTTACAACATCATTTATGAAGTTCTTGATTTTGTAAAACAAAAAATGTCAGGATTGTTATCTCCTGATATTCAAGAAACAGTTATAGGTACAGCTCAAATATTAGAAATATTTAAAGTATCCGGTGCCGGTAAAGTTGCGGGCTCAAAAGTAATGGATGGAGAAATCACTACTGCCTCAGATGTTAGAATTATCAGAGATGGAGCGATCATTTATACTGGCAAAGTTGGAACCCTGTTTAGAGAAAAAAATCAGGTAAAACAGGTCAGCAACGGGCAAGAGTGTGGAATTACAGTAAAAGATTACATGGATTTCCAAAAAAATGACACAATAGAGGCCTTTAGTGTAACATCTACTGATAGAATGATTTAATGACAGATAGAATTGGAAAACCAATATCACAAAGACAGCTTAGAGTAGGAGAAATGATCAAGCAGTCTTTAAGCATGATTTTTTTAAAAAATGAGGCTAAGGTCCCCAATTTAGAAACTAACAGTATAACGGTCACCGAGGTGAGAATGAGTCAAGACTTAAAAATAGCTAAAGCATATGTGCTTCCACTTGGAGGTAAAAATGCAGAAGAAACTATTAATGTTTTAAAAAAATATTCATTCTTAATAAGAAAAATTTTATCACAGAAGGTGGTTATGAAATTTTTACCAAAATTACTTTTTAGAAAAGACGAATCTTTTGAGTATGCGGAAAAAATAGAAAACTTAATAAAACAAACAAATAAATAGGAAAAAGAAGGCATGAACAAAAAGGCACAAGAATTAGCAATGCATGATAAAGATACTGGATCTTCAGAGGTTCAGATTGCTTTGTTAACAGAGAAAATTGAAACTCTCTCTATACATATAAAACAATTTAAAAAAGATAAACATTCATCTGTAGGATTGTTGAGAGCGGTAAATAGAAGAAAAAAATTGTTAGAATACCTAAAGAACTCAAAAATGGATTCTTACAAAAATGTACTGTCGAAATTGGGTTTAAGAAAATAAAGATCAAGATAGATAGAATAGAATAGAATGGAACGAATCGAACGAAACGAAATGGAAATGAAATGTTTAAAGTACACAAGAAAGAAATAGAAGTAGCAGGAAAGAAAATAAGTTTAGAGACAGGTAAAGTAGCAAGACAAGCAGACGGAGCAATCATCGCTTCATGTGGTGAAACAATTGTTTTAGCAACAGTGGTAGGGGCAAAGAAAGTTAATCCAGATATGGACTACTTTCCGTTATCAGTAAACTACCAAGAAAAATATTATGCAGGTGGGAAAATTCCAGGTGGATTTTTTAAGAGAGAAGCAAGACCAACTGAAAGTGAACAATTGATCTCAAGATTAATTGATAGACCTATCAGACCTTTGTTTCCTGGTGAATTTAAAAATGAGGTTCAGTTATTACCAACAGTAATTTCATATGATAAAGAAAATCAACCAGATATTTTAGCTATTACTGCATCATCAGCAGCATTAGCTATTTCAGGTATGCCATTTATGGGTCCTGTAGGAGCATCTAGAGTAGGTTATGTTGATGGTAAGTACATTCTTAACCCATCAAAAGCTGAATTAGAAAACTCTTCTTTAGATTTAGTTGTAGCAGGTACTAAAGATGCTGTGCTAATGGTTGAGTCTGAGACATCAGGTTTAACAGAAGAAGTAATGTTAGATGCTGTTAAATTTGGTCATGAAGGCTTTGTCCCAGTAATCGAAATGATTGAGGAACTAGCTAAAGAATGTAGAAAGCCAGAATGGACAGTTGAGAAAAAAGATTTATCTGAAGTTAAGCAAAAACTTGAGAGTGAATTTACTGAAGATTTAACTAAAGCTTTTGCAACAATAGATAAACAAGATAGATCAAATCAAATTTCAGAAATATCTGGAAAAGCTAAGCAGCTTTTTGCTGATAATGAAAATTACTCTGATTTTAATGTTAATGATGAGTTAAAAAATCTTGAAAAGAAAATTGTCAGAACTGATATTCTTAAAAACAAAAAAAGAATTGATGGCAGAGGTTTAGCTGATGTAAGAGCTATCGAGTGTGAAGTTGGTGTTTTACCAAGAACTCATGGTTCAGCATTATTTACTAGAGGGGAAACACAAGCGATTGTAGTTACTACTTTAGGTACTTCTGATGATGAACAAAGAATAGAAAGTCTAGATGGACAGTCTAGAGAAAGATTTATGCTTCATTACAACTTTCCTCCTTTTTCAGTTGGTGAAACTGGAAGAATTGGAACTGGAAGACGTGAAGTTGGTCATGGAAAATTAGCATGGAGAGCAATTAACTCGTCACTTCCTTCAAAAGAGGCGTTTCCATACACTTTTAGAATAGTATCAGAGATTACAGAATCTAATGGTTCTTCTTCAATGGCTTCTGTTTGTGGTGCATCTCTTGCGCTAATGGATGCAGGTGTTCCAATTAAAGAACCAGTTGCAGGTATTGCAATGGGTTTAATTAAAGAAGGTGATGATTTTAGTGTTCTATCAGATATTTTAGGTGATGAAGATCACTTAGGAGATATGGACTTTAAAGTTGCTGGAACTAAAGATGGAATTACTTCACTTCAAATGGATATCAAAATTACTGGTATTACTTTTGAAATCATGGAGCAGGCTTTAAAGCAGGCTAAAGATGGAAGAGTTCATATTTTAGGTGAAATGAATAAAGCTTTAAGTGAATCAAGAGCTGATGTTGGACAACACACTCCAAAAATGGAGCAGATTACAGTTGATAAAAAAGATATCGCTGCTGTAATTGGTAAAGGTGGTGCAACAATCAGAGAGATTGTTGAAAAATCAGGTGCAAAAGTTGATGTGAATGATGAAGGGGTTGTAACAGTTGCTGCTCCAGATGAAGAGTCTAGAAACATCGCCATGCAGTTTATTAAAGACATCACTGCAAAAGCTGAGCTGAATAAAATTTATTCAGGTAAAGTTATGAAGATTATGGAGTTTGGTGCTTTTGTTAACTTCTTAGGTAAACAAGATGGCCTTGTTCACATTTCAGAACTTGCTCCTAAAAGAGTAGAAAAAGTTACTGATGTTGTAAAAGAAGGTGACGAAGTAAAAGTTAAAGTGATTGGTTTTGACAGAGGTAAAGTTAAACTTTCCATGAAACAAGCTGCTGAATAATACTTTAAATTAAAATTCTAAACCCCCGAGATGAAAGTTTTGGGGGTTTTTTTTATTGGGCACTGGGAAACAGAACGCCCCTAATATTTTTAACTAAATTTAACTATATTTCAGGAAATATTCTTAGGATCTGGCATCCCAACCTTATTATATCCAGCGTCTACGTAGTGAATTTCACCAGTAACACCATTTGCAAGGTCACTTAGTAGATATAATGCTGAATTTCCAACATCATGGATATCTACGTTTCTTTTTAGGAAAGAATGGTCTTCATTCCATTTATATAGGAACTTTGCATCTCCAATAGCAGAAGCAGCTAGTGTTTTAATAGGTCCAGCACTAATAGCATTAACTCTCATACCTTTAGCACCCAAATCTCTTGCAAGATATTTAACACTAGATTCTAACGCCGCCTTACATACACCCATTACATTGTAATTGGGAATAGCTTTGTTTGCTTCGTAGCTTAGAGTGATTAAACTTCCACCTTCCTTCATTATTTTAGATGCTTCTTTTGCAACTTCAGTAAATGAAAAGCATGAGATTAACATACTTCTTAAAAAATTTTCTCGTGTTGTATTTAAATATTCACCTGATAATTCTGATTTATCTGAAAATGCAATTGCATGAACTACAAAATCAATTTCTCCCCATTGAGATTTAACATCCTCAAACAATTTTGTTATATCTTCTTTTTTTTCAACATCACAACTAAAAGTAACTTTTGAATTTAATTTTTCTGCTAATGGAATTACTCTTTTTTTTAAAGCATCTCCCAAGTAAGTGAAGGCAAGCTCTGCTCCAGCTTCAGCAAGTTTTTGTGAAATTCCCCAAGCAATAGATCTTTCATTAGCAACACCCATGATTAATCCTTTTTTGCCCTTCATTAAACTCATGATTATACTTTCTCAAAAACTAAAGCAGCATTAGTTCCACCAAAACCAAAACTATTAGACATAACTGTATTTAAAGTTGCCTCAGTTTCTGTTTTAGCAACTATTGGAAATTTTTTAGCCTCTTCATCCATTTCACTTATATTTGCAGAACCTGCTATAAAATTATTTTTCATCATAATTAAACAATAGATAGCCTCATGCACTGATGCAGCTCCCAAAGGGTGTCCCGATAAAGATTTAGTTGAACTAATTTTTGGAATTGCATCTCCAAAAACTCCTTTAACAGCATTTAGTTCTGTAATGTCACCAACTGGTGTAGATGTTCCATGAGTATTTATATAATCGATTTTATTTTTAGCAGTAGCCATGGCCATTTGCATACATCTCACTGCTCCCTCACCTGATGGAGCCACCATATCGTATCCATCTGAAGTTGCTCCATAACCAGTTAATTCCGCGTATATTTTAGCACCTCTTGCTTTAGCATGTTCATATTCTTCAAGCACTAGCACTCCACCACCACCAGCAATTACAAAGCCATCTCTAGTTTTGTCATATGCTCTTGATGCTGTCTCTGGTGCATCATTATACTTTGAAGATAATGCAGTCATTGCATCAAACATAGCCGTCATTGCCCAATGTATTTCCTCACTACCACCTGCAAAAACAATATCTTGTTTCCCCATTTGGATTAGTTCCATAGAATTTCCAATGCAGTGTCCGCTAGTAGCACAAGCAGAGCTCATCGTGTAATTAGTTCCCTTAATTTTAAATGGCACAGCAAGAGTTGCAGATGCAGTACTTGCCATAGTTCTTGGAACAATAAATGGTCCCATTAATTTTGGAGTTTTAGCTCTAGTTTTGTCAGCTGCTAAAATAACATTTTCAATTGAGGGTCCACCTGAACCCATAACAATTCCTGTTTTGAAATTAATAACATCACTTTCTTCTAATCCTGAGTCTTCAATTGCCTCTTTCATTGCAATGTAATTGTAAGCTGAACCTGAACCCATAAATCTTATTGTTTTTCTATCAATATGATCTTCAAGTTTTATATTTGGTTTACCATGAACGTGACTTCTTAAGTTATGTTCTTTATATTCTTCTGAAAATGAAATTCCTGATTTTGAATTTAATAATGATTGATAAACTTCTTTCTGATTATTTCCCAAACAAGATACAATTCCTATACCTGTAACAACTACCCTTCTCATTATTTAAATAACCCCACTTTTAAACTTTCTGCTGAATATATCTTTTTATCATCCGCAAGGACTATGCCATTAGCAAGACCTACAGTTGTTCCTCCGGGTGACATTATTTTTTTCATATCAATTTCGTACCTTACGCTTTTAACACTTTGTAAAACTTCACCTGTAAATTTTACAGTACTAACTCCAAGAGCTCTTCCTTTTCCTGGATTTCCAAGCCACCCAAGATAAAACCCAACTAGTTGCCACATCGCATCTAAACCTAGACATCCGGGCATAACGGGGTCTCCTTTAAAATGGCAATCAAAAAACCAAAGGTCATTTTTAATATCTAATTCAGCCTTTAAAGAACCTTTATTAAAAGTTCCGTTGTTATCGTTGATTTCAGTTATTCTATCAAACATAAGCATCGGGGGAAGAGGTAATTTTGCGTTTCCTGGACCAAAAAGTTCACCATTTCCACATGTTATGAGATCATCGTATGAATATGAATTTTTTTTCATAAATTTTGAGAACCCTTATTACTTGATTTATATCTAATATAATATACAAATAGTTTAGAATTGTTATAAAGAACCATGAATATAAACATTGATTTTGTTAATAAACTAAGAATTTCTGGATTAAGACCTACAAAACAAAGATTAAAAATCTGTGAAGTATTGTTTAATACTGAAAAAACTTTTCATTTTACGGTTAATGATCTTTCAAAAATTATTAGTGAAAAATTAAATCAAAAAATATCATTGGCTACTATTTATAATACTGTCCATGCCTTTAAAAAAAAAGGATATTTAAAAGAAATTTCAATGAACAGCGATAAAACTTATTTTGATACTAACACCACTCATCACCATCACTTTTTTGATAGTTCAACAATGAAATTAATAGATTTAAGTGATGACCAAGTGGAAAAAATTAAAATTAATAAAGCTTTACCGGGAAAAAAAATTAGTTCAGTAGAAATTCTTGTTAAAATTGAAAATGAATAATTGTCACATTTAAAGATAAAATATTCATAATTTCTTGACTACTTTCTTTAGAATCATTATAAACTATAAATAATTAAATTTTA
Source organism: Pelagibacterales bacterium SAG-MED48 (assembly GCA_014653375.1). Taxonomy (GTDB): domain Bacteria; phylum Pseudomonadota; class Alphaproteobacteria; order Pelagibacterales; family Pelagibacteraceae; genus Pelagibacter. The sequence goes on from JACWEP010000010.1 coordinate 27,022, forward strand.
CAAAATAAGGGTAATTAATGAGTACAGAAAATTTTAAATCAAAGTCTTTTAAAGCCAATCAATTAAGCAAATGTCCTTTCACTGGGGCTGGAACTCCAGCAAAGTTTTCTGCAGGAAGAGGCCAGTCAGTAAGAGATTTTTGGCCAAATAGCTTAAATCTTAAAATTCTTAGCCAACATTCTGATCTATCAAACCCTATGGATAAGAAGTTTAATTATTCTAAAGAATTTAAAAAACTTAATTATAAAGCACTTAAAAAAGATTTAAAAAAATTAATGACTGATTCTCAGGATTGGTGGCCAGCTGATTATGGTCATTATGGACCTTTGTTTATCAGATTAGCTTGGCACGCTGCAGGTACTTATAGAACAGGCGATGGTAGAGGTGGAGCAGGAACAGGTAACCAAAGATTTGCACCGCTTAATTCTTGGCCTGATAACGTAAATTTAGATAAAGCAAGATTACTTTTGTGGCCAATTAAAAAAAAATATGGAAATAAAATTTCATGGGCAGATTTATTTATTTTAGTAGGTAATGTTGCATTAGATTCAATGGGATTTAAAACTTTTGGATTTGGCGCAGGTAGAACGGATATTTGGGAACCAGAGGACGATATTTACTGGGGATCAGAAAAAGAAATGTTAGGTGTAGAAAGATACACTAAAAAAAGAGATTTAGAACAACCGTTAGGTGCTTCACATATGGGTTTAATATATGTAAATCCACAAGGTCCTGATGCAAATCCAGATCCAAAACTTGCAGCACATGATATCAGAGAAACATTTGGAAGAATGGCTATGAATGATTATGAAACTGCAGCACTAGTGGCTGGTGGACATACATTTGGAAAATCACATGGTGCAGCATCTGAGTCTCACAAAGGTCCTGACCCCGAAGCATCAAGACTTCAAGATCAATCGACTGGATGGAACAGTGGATATAAATCTGGAAAAGGTGTTGATACAATTAGCAGTGGTATTGAAGGCGCCTGGACTCAAAATCCAATTCAATGGGATATGGGTTACCTAGATTGTCTTTATGATCATGAATGGGAACTTACGAAAAGTCCAGCCGGTGCTCATCAATGGACACCAAAGAAAAATGGACAGAAAATTAAAATGGTCCCTGACGCACATGCTAAGAATGTTTATCATCCACCAATGATGCAAACAACGGATATATCAATGAAAATTGATCCAAGTTATGGACCCATCACAAAACATTTTCATAAAAATCCTGAGGAGTTTCATGACGCATTTGCAAGAGCGTGGTTTAAATTAACTCACAGAGATATGGGCCCTAGAGTTTGTTATCTTGGAACTGATGTTCCAAAAGAACAATTAATTTGGCAGGATCCAATTAATAAACCAAAATACAAACTAAAAACAAAAGATACTAATGATTTGAAAACTAAAATTTCAAAATCAAAATTATCAGTTTCTGATTTAGTATCTACCGCTTGGGCTTCAGCTTCTACATTTAGAGGATCTGATAAAAGAGGTGGAGCTAATGGGGCAAGAATAATGTTAGAACCTCAAAAAAATTGGAAAGTTAACAATCCAAAAAAATTATCAAAAACAATTAAAGCTTTAAGTAAGATTAAAGATAAATTTGACACTAAAAGTAAGTCTGTTTCTATGGCAGATCTAATTGTTTTAGCTGGTAACGTTGGTATTGAGATGGCTGCTAAAAAAGCTGGTCATAAAATAAAAGTTCCATTTTCAGCTGGCAGAGGAGATGCTAGACAAGATCAGACAGATGTTAATTCATTTGGTTTACTAGAACCTAAAGCGGATGGTTTTAGAAATTATTTAAATGGTGATGCATCGATTGTTTCTGCAGAAGAGAAATTGATCGATAAAGCTCAGTTAATGGGTCTAACAGCACCAGAAATGACGGCACTTGTAGGTGGAATGAGAGTTTTAGATACTAACTATGATGGCTCAAAACATGGTGTATTTACAAATAAACCTGGTTCACTTACCAACGATTATTTTACTAATTTGCTTGATATGAATATTACGTGGAAAGAAGAAAATAAATTAGAGAAAACCTTTTTAGGAAAAGATAGAAAAACAAAAAAAGTTAAATGGAAAGCTACAAGAGTTGATTTAATTTTTGGATCAAATTCTCAACTTAGAGCTTTAGCTGAAGTTTATGCATGTGAAGATTCAAGTGCAAAATTTGTTAACGATTTTGTTTCGGCATGGGTTAAAGTCATGAACTCAGATAGATTTGATCTAAAGCTTAACTAGTTTTTTTAATAAGAAAAATATTCTTTATGGCAACAGTAAGTTTTGATGATTTTCATCAAGTTCAAAATCTTGAATTTAACATTTTAAAGCTTAAAAAAGATTTAGATAAGGTATTAAAAGATAAAAAATTTAATTCTCCAGGAGTTACACATTTTGGAGCAATACCTATCAATCAAATCCCAAATGATAAAAACTCTATAGAAGGAAACAATATAAGAGGTAAATACTGGACTATTGCAGATGAAACTGGAAAAGAAGTTTCAAGAGATATTGATATAGATGAGAGTAAATATACACAACTAGTTCCTGAGTTTGAAAAAACTTACTTCAAGCATGTATTTGAAACATTAAGTAGAAAATTTAAGTTAGGAAGGGTAAGGCTTCTTTTAAAGGAGCCAAGATCAACTTTAAGTTGGCATAAAGATCCTGAATGTAGACTTCATGTACCGATTGTTACAAACAAAGGATGTTCAATGGTAATAGAGAATGTTGCAAAACATCTTCCAGCAGATGGAAAAGTATGGATAACAAATAATACAAAATACCACAATTTCTTTAATGGTGGCGAACAAAATCGTATTCATCTTGTTGCTTGCGTACTAGAAAATCCATTTAACTAAAATAATAAAAATAAGATAATTTTAGTTAATTAAGCCCCAAATATCATCATTTTTAATCCATCCCTCAAAATCATTAGATTTAATCTTACACCAATTTTTTTCACATTTTTGCAAAATTAATAGTCTACCTTTTTTTATTTGAGCAATTGGTTTTGCAAATGAAGATGGTTTTTTAAATAAAATTTTATCATTAGTTGAAATAACAGAATTAATTTTTTTAAGTTGGGATATGTGTATCCATCCACTGTTATTTTTTAAATCAATTATTCTTCTGAAATTTTCTTTTTTATCTATTTGTTTTATTGGAAGATTTATTTTTTTATAAACATATTTAATATCCGAGTCAAAGCTCGGTCCATAACGAACATTAACTTTATTTTTTTTTAAAGAGAGAAAAGTTTCCTGTGCTAAACTAGATGTAATTAAAAGTACTAAAAAAAATAATATATAAAGAGTTTTCTGCATTAATAACACCTACACTTTTTTCTTTTGTTAAGTTTTACTTTTCTAAACCTTAAATTTAACAAATCTACGATTAAAATGAATCCATTTAAACTTTGACCAATATTTAAAATTTTTTTTAATACCTCGTTAGCTTGCGTTGTGCCTATAATTCCAGCAACTGTGCCTAGTATCCCCTCATATTCACAATTTAAAATATCATCAGATATAGTCTCTTCTTGATAAAAACATCTTAAACAGGGTTTTTTTTTTTCGTTAAAATTAAAGGTAAAGATATGACCATCAAATTTACTTATAGCTCCAGTAACAAGAAATTTTTTATATTTTAGACTCAAGTCGTTAATCAAGAATTTTGCTGTAAAATTATCTGTACCATCAACAACATAATCATAACTTTTTATAATTTTTTTAAAATTTTTTTTATCTAATTTAAAATTAAAAATATTAACTTTTGTTCCAGAGTTGATATTTTTTAATTTTTTTTGGGCAACTTTAACTTTTGATTTACCTAAGTCATTTCCGTCATATAGGCTTTGTCTGTGAATATTTGAAAGGTTTACTATATCGTGATCTACAATTCCTAGTTTTCCAACTCCAGATCTAGTTAAAAACTCTGCAACTGGACAACCTAAACCACCCATACCAATTATAAGTACTTTTGAATTAAGAATTTTTTTTTGGCCTAGTGTTCCAATATTTCTTAGGATTATTTGTCTTGAAAATCTTTCAATTTGATCTTTATTTAATTTTGCACTCATTTTCCTGTTGAGCCAAATCCACCCTCTCCTCTAACAGTTTCTGGCAGGTTATCAGTCTCCTCTAAATTCATTTTTATAACTGGAGTTAAAATCATTTGAGCTATTCTATCTTTATTATTTATCAAAAAATCTTTATCACCGTGGTTAAAGAGAATTACTTTAATTTCACCTCTATAATCACTATCAATTGTACCTGGTGTATTTAATACACTAATACTATTTTTGGCTGCTAATCCTGATCTTGGTCTTATTTGAATTTCAAATTCACTAGGAAAAGCAACAGAAATACCAGTTGGAACTAAGCAAGAGGAATCTGGTTTAAGATTTATTGGGTCTTGAATAAATGCCATTAAATCCATTCCGGAGGCTCCGTTAGTTTTATAAACAGGTAGTTCCACTGATGGATGTAATTTTTTTATAAGAACTTTTGTCATTAATTTAATTGATCAATTATTCTATCAACTATTTCATCAGATATTTTAGATTTTTTTTTATACGCAAGCTTTTCTTTTTTTATATCTTTGTCTTTATAATAAATTGTTACTTCATTAAAATCAGAGTCAAAACCAATTTCTTTATTAGATACATCATTTGCAATAATCCAGTCACAATTTTTGTTATTTAATTTCTCTTCAGCATTTTTTTCAACATCAGTAGTTTCAGCCGCAAAACCTATTACAAGATCTGGTCTCATCGAATTATGGTTGGAAATATAATTTAGGATATTTACATTTTTCTCTAAGTTTAAATTTAAAGAATCTTGTTTTTTAATTTTATTTTCATATTTTTTATTAATTTTAAAATCAGCTACAGCTGCTGAAAAAATTGCCACATCTGTTGGTAAATTATCTTGAGTTGCAACCAACATTTCATCTGCTGTTTCAACTTTAATTAGTTTAACACTTTCATCAACTTTAAGATTTGTTGGACCAGAAATTAGAGTTGTATCAAAACCTTTTTTAGATAAAGATTTAGCAATTGCATATCCTTGTTTACCACTAGATTTATTAGTAATAAATCTAACTGGATCAATATATTCATTTGTTGGACCTGCCGTAACTAATGCTTTAAATCTTTTATTATTTTTTTGTTTTAAAAAAAAACTATCTATTTCGTTTGCTATTGTTGATGGATCTGACATTTTACCCTCTCCATATTCGCCACAAGCCATATCTCCAATTTCTGGACCAATAATTTTATAATCAAAGTTTTTTAATTTATTTAAGTTTTGCTTTGTAGATTGATGTTCCCACATTCTTACATTCATTGCAGGAGCTAAGTAAATATTTTTATCAGATGCAAGTACAACTGTTGATGCTAAATCATCAGTTGTCCCTTGTGCTAATTTTGAAATTGTATTTGCTGTTACTGGCGCTATTAAGATTACATCAGCCCATCTCGAGAGAGCAATGTGGTCCATTTCAGTTTCATTCTCAATACTAAATAATTCACTATAAACCTTACCCTGTGAAAGAGAGGCAACTGAAAGTGGGGTAACAAATTCTTTAGCACTATTGGTGAGTATAGTTTTAATTTCTGCTCCATTTTTTTTAAAAAGTCTGATTGTTTCAAGACTTTTGTATGCAGATATTCCTCCGCATATAATAAATAGGATTTTTTTATTTAACAGATTTTTCATTTGCAGAATTAAAATACTAATAGCCCAAAAATTACAAGACTTAATAAACCAATAATAGACTGGTTTCTAAAAGCAATCATTTCAGATTTTTTATTATTTAGAGCAGTGTAAGAATTTGAGTTTTGAGGAATTTGGCCACTAGCTAGAAATGTTAAAGCTTGGTTAGCTTTATCCATAATTTCAGGAAATTCAGGCAATCTTTTAATAACTTCTGATGTATTTTTTAATGTTTCATTAAGATTGTTAATTGGATCTTTTGTTTCTTTTAACCAACTTTCAAGAACTGGCTTTGAGGTTGTCCAAATATTAGTATTAGGGTTTAATTTTCTTGCTACACCTTCAACAACCACCATAGTTTTTTGCAACATCAATAATTGAGGTTGAGTTTGCATATTAAATTTCTCAGTAACATCAAACAATTGCTTTAACAATTTTCCTCCTGAAATATCTTTAACTGCTTGGCCAAATATAGGCTCTCCAATTGATCTTAATGCTTGAGCTAAGTCATCGATAGGGACATTGTTTGGAACCAGTCCTGCTACTAGGTGTACCTCAGCTACTTTCTTATAATCTCTTTGAATAAAACCAAATAAAATTTCTGCTAAAAATCTTTTACTAACTTTGTCCAATCTTCCCATTATCCCAAAATCAATAGGAACTATTTGACCACTATTATCAATAAAGATGTTTCCTTGATGCATGTCAGCATGAAAAAAACCATCTCTTACAGCATGCCTTAAAAAGTGTTGAATAATATCTTCTGCAATTTTATTCGTATCTAAATTTCTTTTTTTTAACTCCTCTGTTTCTCTTATAGACACACCATCTATCCAATCTAAAGTCATTACATTTTCATTTGTAAAGTTCCAATAGATTTGGGGAACTTTAAATCCCACATCATTCTTAGTATTTTCTGAATATTCATTTGCTGCAGCAGCTTCAAATCTTAAATCCATTTCAAGATTAGTTATTTCTTTAAGTAGAAAAACTACCTCAACAAGTTTTAATCTTTTGGTTTTTTTTATAAAAGACTCAATGATAAAAGCAAATAGCATCATTGCATCTATTTCTTCATTAAATATTTTTTTTATATCGGGCCTTAAAATTTTAATTGCTACATCTTTAATAGTGCCATCATCATTAATTTTTGCTTTATGTACTTGAGCAATTGAGGCAGCTGCAACAGGTTCGCTTAGGTCAATTATAGAATTATAGGTTTCATCACCTAGATCATTCCTAATTATTTCTTTAGCCTGATTTATAGAAAAAGCTGGTAAGCGATCTTGTAGATTTTCAAGTTTACTAGATAATTCTTCTCCAATAATATCTGGTCTTGTCGCTAAAAATTGTCCAAGTTTAATGAATGTGGTTCCCATATTTTCTAATGAACTAGAAAGTCTTTCACCTTCATCTTTTTTAAAATCTTTTTGTTCTTTTTTAGAAAATGAAATTGATAAAAGTTGAAATAATATTATTACAGCTAGAGGTGGTTTTTTAAATTTTGAAGCAATATTCAATATGTCAGATTTTGCAACTTTTCTGCCTAGTTTAAATAATGTTATAAGTTTTTTTATCATTAAAGCTTCCACCCATTATGAATTGAAACAATACCACCAGAAAAGTTTCTGTATGAACACTTTTGAAAATTATTTTTCTCCATCATTTCTATTAGTTCTTCTTGATTAATAAATTGCTCAATACTTTTTATCAAATATTCGTATGGTTCTTTTTCGCCAACAACAAATTGTCCTATTATCGGGATTAATTTTGAATAATTTTTATAAATAAAATCTAGATTGGAATTTTGAATTTTGGAGAACTCTAAGCAAAAATAACGACCACCAGGCTTTAAAACTCTATAAGCTTCAGATAAAGCTTTATCCAAATTTTTAGTATTTCTTAAACCAAAACTAATAGTATAAAAATCAAATGTATTATCTGGCAAAGGTAGTTTTTCTGCAGATGAAATTAGCCACCTGATATTTTTATAATTAGACAATTTTTGCTTTCCCTGGTTAACCATTCCTTTATTTGGATCAACACAGGTAATTTCACCATTTTTATTTGTGTTGTCTAAAAAAATTTTACCTATATCGCCAGTCCCACATGCAACATCAACCAATTTTTTATCTAAAGAAGGACTCATCATATTAATTAGACTTTTTTTCCAAAATCTGTGAACACCCAAGGACATAAAATCATTCATCAAATCGTATTTATTGTAGACTTGATCAAAAACACTATCTACTAGCCCTTTTTTATTTTGAAGATATTGTTGCATAAAAAAAAATATATATTCAATATAGTATCAAATGCCAGAATTACCAGAAGTAGAAATCGTCAGACAATCTCTTAATAAAAAAATTAAACAAAAAAAGGTTAAAAAAGTAATAATT
>JACWEP010000011.1 GCA_014653375.1 Pelagibacterales bacterium SAG-MED48
GTTGTTTTGAAACAGGTTCATTAAAAAGTACTTATGGTACAGGAGCTTTTATACTTTTAAATACAGGTGCAAAAAAAGTTTATTCAAAAAATAGATTATTGACCACAATAGGTTACAGGATAAATGGTAAAACATCTTATGCTCTTGAAGGTTCAATCTTTATTGCTGGTGCTGGTGTTCAGTGGCTAAGGGATAAATTAAAATTTATAAACAAAGCATCGGATACTGAAAAAATTATAAAATCCTTAAAATCTAATAGTGGAATATATTTAGTTCCAGCATTTACAGGCTTAGGTGCACCTTACTGGAATGTTAATGCTCGTGGTGTTCTTTCGGGCCTAACAAGGGATACAGGTCCAAAAGAAATTATAAGAGCAACTATAGAGTCTGTTGCTTATCAAACATATGACTTATTTGAAGCAATGAAAAATGATGGTTTAAAACCAAAATTGATTAAAGTAGATGGTGGAATGGTTGAAAATAATTGGTTTTCTCAATTTTTAGCAGACATAATAAATACTAAAGTATTAAGACCAAAAGTAAATGAGACCACTGCATTAGGAGCAGCTTTTATGGCAGGTCTACAAATTGGAGTTTACAAATCTTTAAATGATATAGCTAAAAATTGGCAAGCAGACAAAAGTTTTAATCCAAAAATTCATAATTCAAAAAGAAAAAATCTTATAGAAGGTTGGGGTAAGGCAATAAAAAAAACATTATCATAATTATTCAATCAAGAATTGTAATTATTGTATATTTTCAATTTTTTTTTGACATAATTGCTACAATCTAGTTAACTGAATCATCTAACAATAAACAATAACCAAAAAACAGGAGAATTATGATCAAAACATTAAAAACTATTTTTACTGTTGCTGTTTTTTCAATCGTAACTATTTCTAGTTCATTTGCAGACGGTCACATGGCTGCAATTAAGAAATGGTCTAACGGTGAGTTTAGTTTATCTACTTTGTCTGCGAAAGATAGAGAGAAAGAGCTAAAATGGTTTCATGATGCTGCTAAGCCATTCAAAGGAATGACTTTAAAAGTAGTATCTGAAGGCATACCAACTCACGTGTACGAGTCTAAAACTCTTACAAAGGCGTTTGAAGATATAACTGGCATCAAAGTACAGCACCAAATTATAGGAGAAGGTGATGTAGTAATGGCTGTTCAAACACAAATGCAAACTAACGTAAGTATTTACGATGCATATGTTAATGACTCAGACTTAATTGGTACGCATGCGCGTATGCAACAAGCTGTAAATTTAACTGATTGGATGAAAGGTGAGGGTAAAGCCGTTACTAATCCAATGTTGGATTTAGATGACTTCATAGGACTTCAATTTACAACAGGTCCAGATGGAAATCTTTATCAACTACCAGACCAACAATTTGCTAACCTTTATTGGTTCAGAAAAGACTGGTTTGATAGACCTGAAATTAAAAAACAATTTAAAGCTAAATATGGTTATGAATTAGGTGTACCAGTAAACTGGTCTGCTTATGAAGATATCGCTAAATTCTTTTCAGAAGATGTGAAGATGATAGATGGTGTTAACATTTATGGTCATATGGACTATGGTAAAAGAGCTCCTGACTTAGGTTGGAGAATGACTGATGCATGGTTATCAATGGCTGGTGGAGGAAGTAAAGGCCTACCTAATGGAGTTCCTGTAGACGAATGGGGAATTAGAATGGAAGCAGGTACTTGTAACCCAGTTGGTGCTAACGTAACAAGAGGTGGAGCTACCAATGGCCCTGCTGCAGTATACGCAATCAGAAAATGGGATGAATGGTTAAGAGCTTATGCACCTCCGGGAGCAGCAGCTATGGACTTTTATCAGTCTTTACCATCTCTTTCTTCAGGAAATGTTGCTCAGCAAATTTTCTGGTACACAGCTTTCACAGCTTCTTTAGTAGGAAAAGATCCTAATAATAAAGTAGTTGATGCAAACGGTATGCCTTTATGGAGAATGGGACCATCACCTAAAGGACCTTATTGGGAAGAAGGTATGAAGCTTGGATATCAAGATGTTGGATCATGGACTTTGTTTAAGTCTACTGACGTTGAGAGAAGAAAAGCAGCATGGTTGTATGCTCAATTTGCAGTTTCAAAAACTGTATCTCTTAAAAAAGCTGATGTTGGTTTAACTTTCGTAAGAAAGAGTACTTTAAATGACAAACATTTCACTAAGAGAGCACCTGAATTAGGTGGACTTATTGAGTTCTATAGATCAGACAATAGAAATGTATGGTCTCCAACAGGTATCAACGTTCCAGATTATCCGAAGCTAGCACAATTATGGTGGCAGCATATCGGAGAAGTTAACTCTGGTACATTTACACCACAACAAACTATGGATCGTCTTGCAGATGAGATGGACTTAGTTATGTCTCGTATGGAAGCTGCTGATAAAGCTAGTAACGCGTACGGTGGATGTGGACCAAGACTTAATAAACCAAGAGAAGCTTCTTATTGGTTAAATAAGGCTGGTTCGCCAAAAGCCAAAGTTAATGAGAAACCTCAAGGTAAAACCGTAGCATACAAAGACGCTTGGAAGTAACCCTAGGTTAATCTAAATTTAAAAGGGGGCATTTATTGCCCCCTTTTTTTAAACCTAAATTACAAATAATAAATATGAGTTTAGAATTAAAAAATGTTGAAAAAAAAGTAGGAATAGAAACTCATATATATTCAACTAATCTAAAATTAGAAAAAAACACTATTAATGTTCTATTAGGCTCCACACTTGCAGGTAAAACAACTCTTATGCAAATTATGGCTGGTCTAGATAAACCTACATCAGGAGAAATCTGGTTTAATGGTGAAAATGTTACTGGCAAAGAAGTTCAAAAAAGAAATTGTTCTATGGTTTATCAACAATTTATCAATTATCCTAATTTTACAGTTTTTGAAAATATTGCTTCACCATTGAAAATCACTGGTGTGAAACAAGATGAAATTAAAGAGAGGGTAGGAAAAGTTGTCTACACTGCGATGTGTTATGAAAATGGATGTATGCTTGATGACGGGACTTTATTTAAATTTGGACAAGATAATTTTAGATGGATCGGTGGAGATGAATACAGTGGCGAGTGGCTAAAAGAACAAGCTAAAAAGAAAAATTATAAAGTTTGGATAAAATCTGCAACAGATCATATTCATAATATTGCTGTTCAAGGACCAAATAGTAGAAAAATTTTAGAAAAATTTGTTTGGACTGCTCCTATCCAACCATCAATTAGTGAACTTGAATGGTTTAGATTTAATATAGCAAGAATAGATCATGAAACAGGAACACCAATTGTAATTTCAAGAACAGGTTATACAGGTGAGCTTGGTTATGAAATTTGGTGTCACCCAAAAGATGCAGATGAAGTTTGGGATAAAGTTTGGGAGGCTGGAAAAGAATTTGACATTACCCCATTAGGTTTAGAAGCTTTAGATATGGTTCGTATTGAAGCGGGATTAATCTTTTATGGATACGAGTTTGATGATCAAACAGATCCTTTTGAAGCTGGAATTGGTTTTACAGTTCCACTTAAAACTAAAGAGGATGAATTTATTGGCAAAGAGGAATTGATTAAGAGAAAAGCTAATCCACAAAAAAAATTAGTAGGCTTGGAATTGATTGGTCATGAACCAGCTGTTCATGGTGATTGTGTTCATGTAGGTCGTGCACAAATAGGAGTAATTACTAGCGGAATGTTGTCCCCAAAACTTGGAAAGAATATTGCACTTTGTAGAATTGATATAAAGTATTCTGAGCTTGGAACTGATGTTGAAATTGGTAAATTAGATGGTCATCAAAAAAGAATTGGTGCTAAAGTTGTTGCTTTTCCTTTTTATGACCCAACAAAATCTAGGGTTAGAGCTTAAATGAAAGAAACAAAAGATTTGTTAGAATTTTGGGAAGATCAAGTAAGACGATCTCACAGCTCTAGTAATTATTTTTTTCGAAAATCTCCATCTCACTATCACATGATGTTATTGGTAATGAATTCATTTAAAAAAGGTGAAAAGTTATCTGTTGAAGAACTTAAAACAAAACTATTTAAAACTTCTAGACCTAAATCTGCACTAATCATAAATGAGGCATGTGAAAACAATTTTTTCTATTTAGAAAAAACATCAACTGATCAAAGAAAAAAAAATATTAAACCAACAGATACTTTTGTTAAAGAATTTAATGAATATATGGAAAGTTTAAAAAATTTAGAACTTTGAATTTATTACATTTATCTTTGATATAAGATCAATTCTATTTCTTGCTTAAAACTTCTTTTACTGTTTCGCCCATAACTGAAGGATTTTTAGAGATTGTTAAACCGCATTCTTTTAAAAGTTCTACCTTCTCAACAGCACTTTCACCATAAGCTGATACAATTGCACCAGCATGACCCATTACTCTCCCTTTTGGAGCAGTTAATCCTGCAATATAACCTACTACAGGTTTCTTCATATTATCTTTTGCAAATTCTCCAGCTGCAACTTCCTGTGGCCCACCAATCTCACCAATCATTAAAATCACATCTGTCTCATCGTCTGTTTCAAATTTTTCTATAATGTCTCTAAAGGAACTTCCATTAATTGGATCACCTCCGATACCTACACTTGTAGAGACACCTATATTTAAATTTTTTAATTGTTGTGCTGCCTCATATCCTAACGTTCCAGATCTACTGATAATTCCCACTCTACCTTCCTTGTAAATATGCCCCGGCATAATTCCTAACATTGATTTACCAGGACTTATTATTCCTGCACAATTGGGTCCAACTAAAGTCATTTTTTCTTTTCTTGAATATCTTCTCATATACCTTTTAATTCTAATCATGTCATGTGAAGGAATTCCATCAACAATAGCAACACAAGTTTTTATTCCTGCATCAGCTGCCTCCATTGCAGAGTCGGCTGCAAAAGCAGGGGGAACGAATAATATCGAAGCAGTCGCTCCAGTATGTTTAACTGCATCTTTAACTGTATTGAATACAGGTCGATCTAAATGTTTTTGACCACCTTTTCCAGGTGTTACTCCTCCAACAACATTAGATCCATACTTTATCATTTCATCAGCATGAAATGTTCCCATTTTTCCAGTGAACCCTTGGATTAAAATTTTTGTATCTTTTTGAATTACTACTGCCATTTGATTATTTAAGTGCTGCAACTGCTTTATTTGCGGCATCCTCCAAAGTATTTGCTTCAATATAATTTAGTTTACTATTTTGAAGAATCTTATTTCCTTTTTCAACATTTGTTCCAGCTAATCTAATTACTAACGGTACCTTAATTTCTATTTTTTCAAGTGCTTGAACTATTCCTTCTGCAACCCAATCACATCTATTGATACCTGCAAAAATGTTAACAAGAATTACTTTTACTTTTTTATCCATAGTAATTAGCCTAAAAGCTTTTACTATTTTTTCTGGTGTTGCTCCTCCACCAACATCAAGAAAATTGGCAGGCTCTCCCCCAGCTAGTTTGATCATATCCATGGACGCCATAGCTAGACCGGCACCATTAATGATATTTCCAATATTTCCTTCTAAACTAACATAATTTAAGCCTCTATCGGACGCAAAAACTTCTTTCTCATCTTCTTGTGTTTTGTCCCTTAATTCAGAAACTTTATCTCTTCTAAACATTGCATTGTTATCAAAACTCATTTTACAATCTAAAGCTAAGATTTGTTTTTGTTTTGAAATAACTAAAGGATTTACCTCAACCATTGTTGCATCTAGTTCACTAAATGCTTTAGCACATCCAATAATTGTTTCTGAGGCTCTTCTGATTAACTCTGGTTCAATCCCTAATCCAAATGCAAGCTCTCTTGCTTGAAAGTTTTGGATACCTACAGCAACTTCAATTTTTGATCTAATGATTGATTCAGGTTTGTCTTTAGCTATTTCTTCAACACTCATTCCTCCTTCTGTTGAAGCTACAACCATTATGCTCTCTGAACTTCTGTCAAAAACTAATCCAAGATATAATTCTTTTTCAATATCTGTTGCTTCTTCAATATAAATTCTATTTACTATTTTACCTTCAGGTCCTGTTTGGTTTGTTACAAGTTTCTTGCCCAACAATTTGTCTGTTGCCTGAGCAACTTCTAAAGGAGAATTACAAATAATTATTCCTCCTGCTTTTCCTCTTGCACCTGAATGAATTTGTGCTTTAACAACCCATTTTGATCCACCAATTTCTCTTGCTTTATTTTCAGCAGTCTCAGGACTATAAACAATGCCGCCTCTTGGTATAGTTACTCCAAAATTTGATAAAATTTCTTTTGCTTGATACTCGTGTATATCCATACTTATTTTTTATTAATTAGTTTATCAATGTTTACAACATTCTCTGCCATTCTAGCAGATGCCGCATCTATCATTCTACCATCAAGTTGAGCAGCTCCTTTACCTTCTTTGGCTGCTTTATCTAATTCTTCTATAATTTTTTTAGCTTTATTTACTTCTGTTTTAGGTGGTGAAAAAACATCATTAGCAAGTTCAATTTGAGATGGATGTATTGCCCACTTACCTTCTATGCCAATAGCAGCTCCGCGTTTTGCTGCTGCTATATAAGAATCAGGATCATTAAAATCTCCGAATGGTCCATCAATTGCTCTTAATCCATATGCTCTACAAGTCATGACTAACTCTGATAATCCATGATGCCACTGATCTCCTGGGTAATCAGGGTTTAATCCACCAATCACAACTGTTCTAGCTCTTAAACTAGCCGCATAATCTGCAACACCAAAATGCAATGCTTCCAGTCTCTCACTTGCTTTTGCTATTTCCTTTATATTTGACATTCCTAAAGCAGTTTCAATTAAACACTCTATGCCAATTTTATTTTTTAATTTTTTATTATTTTCTATTTGTGTCAACAAACAATCAACCATGTAAACATCACTACCAGTTCCTGCTTTAGGAACTAAAATGGTATCAATATTTTCACCCGCTTGCTCAACAATTTCTACCAAATCGCTATACATATAATGTGTATCAAGACTATTAATTCTAACTGAAATTGTCTTTCCATTATTTCTCCAATTCATTTCATTAAGAGCTTTTATAATATTTGCTCTTGCTGATATTTTGTCATTTGGTGAAACAGCATCTTCTAAATCTAAAAAAATATAATCTGCTGAGGAATTTAAAGCCTTCTCAAACATTTTTGGCGAAGAGCCTGGAACAGCCAACTCACTTCTTTGAAGTCTAGATCTTGTTGGTTTATAGTATTTATGGCTCATAATTGCTAAAATTAAGTTAATTTAATATTTATTAAAATAATATTTAATACAAATAATTTAATTGTATTAAATATATATATAAATTTTAGAACTATAAATAATACTTTCATCATAAACTTATTTTGTTAATAATAAATCATATATGTCAACTTTACCAAATAAAGCTAAAGTAGTTATTATTGGCGGTGGAATTCACGGTTTAAGCACAGCATGGAAACTATCAGAAACTTATAAAAATCCAGGTGATATTATTGTATTAGAAAAAAATGATATAGCTGCAGGTGCAAGTGGCATTGCATGCGGTGTTGTTAGAAACAACTATTTTCAGCCAGCTATGAGAGAGCTAATGGCTCATTCAGTTTCTGTTTGGGAGAGTGACCCTAAAGCATTTAAGTATAATGCTGTTGGATATTTACAAATTTCTCCTGAAGTAATGCATGAAGATGTTGCAACTATTTACGAACAACAAAAAGCAATTGGCTACGATTCAGAATTTATTGAAGGTGAAAAAGATTGCACGAATTATATGAAAAATATGTTTGATGATTGGCAAGCTCAAGGTATCACTTCAGTTCTTCACGAAAAAAAAGGTGGTTACGCATTTAATAAAGACTCAATTAAAGCTCTTGAAAATAAGTCTACTTCAAATGGTGTGCAAGTAATGAAAGGCGTTAAAGTTACAGGTTTTAAAAGAGGAAGTAACAGTAAGGCTGTAACAGGAGTAGAAACTGATAAAGGTACTATTGAGTGCGAACAGGTAGTTGTTGGAGCAGGTCCATGGGCTAGAGATTTTTGGAACATGTTAGAGCTTCCCAAAACTGCAAACATCAAAGGTAAAGATGGTAAAATGCACGAGACTGACATGTGGACATATTGGATGCTTCAAGAAGGTGTGATTGGTGTTGATGCTGATTTTTTAAAAATGAATAATGGACAACAGCCACCAGTAATTCACGTAGACTCAACAGCACCACTATATTCAGACAAAACAAAAAAATTAATCACTGACAAAATTTGGGGAATTTATTATAAACCTGATATTGAAGGTTTGGGTGTTCAAGGTGGAACTTCACCTTACATAGTTGATAAACATTTTGACCAAGTAAATGTTGATCCTTATGGCTTGGAATCACCTGAGTTTCAAACTACAGAAGCTTTTAACGATATGTGGTGTTCAGCTTTAGCTCATTGTCAAAAAAGATTTGAAGGAAAATCTGATCTTTATAGAAAAGGTCCATCAGGTGGCTTAGGATGTATGACACCAGACTCTTTTCCAATCTTTGATAGATTTTTAGAAAACGTTTACATGATTGCTGATGCAAACCATGGATATAAAATGATTGGTGTTGGTGAACTTGTTGCAAAAGAAATTCTTGGAACTGAAAGCGATCTTTTAAAACCTTTCAGATTCAACCGATACGAGAAAGGTGAGCTTCACCCTACCTCAAATAGTCCGTTCCCTTGGAGTTAAATTTTTAACCCAATACTTATAAAATTTATATATAATTATTATAGTCAACAAAAATTAGACACAAATTAATTTTTCAGCTAACGTTTCCTTAATAAAAATTTATTCTTAAGGGGGAATACAATGACTGACCTAGATAAACATGTAAATCAACCAGGTAGATCCAAATTAGTCAAGCAAGTTAGATCAAAAATAAATGAACTTGGTATTGAGTATATTTTTTTTCAATTCATATCTGTAACTGGAAGAGTTGTTGGAAAGGGTATTCCTACTGACCACTGGGAAAGAACTTGTGAAAAAGGTTTTCAATTAGTTTATGGTGCAACAGCTAACTTATTTACTGACCGTCATGGCAATTATATTGGTTACGGACCTGAAGCAAAAGAACTCGTTGGAATCCCTGATCCTGAAACTTTTTGTCAGCTACCTTGGGATAAAAAAGTAGCAAGAGTATTTGTAACTTGTTTTAGAAATAGAGAAGAAAGAGAAAACCCAGGTGCTCATTTAACTTCAGATTGTCGTGGAAACTTAAGAATTCACGCCCAAGAATTTAAGAAAAAACATGGTTATCAATTAAGGGTTGGTACTGAACCTGAGATGATGTGGTTAACAAAAAATGAAGATGGCACACCTACTGGAAAAGGTTTCTCAAAACCATATTGTTATCACATAGATCAATTTGAGTCATTAAGACCTGTTTTCATGCAAGTTTTTAAATATGCTAGAGCCATGGGTTTTGATATGATTCAAGGTGATCATGAAGATGCACCTGGACAGCTAGAATTAAACTGGATGTATGATGATGTCTTAAGAAATGCAGATAGGCTTTCAACTTACAGACAAATTTGTGCTCAAGTTGCAAGAGAATTTAATTTGATAGCTTGTTTTATGACAAAACCTTTTATGGGAGTGTCTGCAAGTGGATGTCATACTAATATGTCTTTATGGACTGGTGGAAAAGATAAAGTAAATAAATTATCTCATAAATCAATACCTGCTATGGATGAAGTGTTCACATATGTTGAAGGTGGAAAAAATACTTTCATGCCTGATACTAAAGATGTTCAATTGCCTGGCAAAATTGGATTAAAAGCAATCGGTGGTGTAATGAAACACTTGGGCGCTTTAACTGCAATTGGCTCTTCTACTGTAAACTCTTATAGAAGATTATGGGACACAGGTTTTTGGGCTCCCGTTTATGCTGATTGGGGATACCAAAATAGAACTTGTGGATTAAGAGTATCAGCACCTGGAAGATTTGAATATCGTTCGGTTGACTCAATGCATAATCCTTATTTGATGGGTTCAGGATTATTAAAATGTTTTGATGATGGTATAACAAATAATATTGATCCAGGAAAACCAGAGTCTAGAAGCATGTATGAAGCTCAAGCAGCTGGTAAAGAAGTTAAAAAATTACCTTTAAGTCTTGGTCAAGCACTTGATCGTTTAGCTGAAGATGAAGTCATTAAATCAGCTATGCCAGATGAAATGTATAAAGTATTTCATTGGTATAAAAACGATGAATGGGAAAGATTTTTAGGTGCAACAACTCAGTGGGATCTGGATACTTATCTTGATTGTCTACCGTAGGTCTTAAAAAAAATAAATAAAAGGGATAAATTATATGTGTGGGATAGCTGGACTAATACATAGAGGCAAATCTTCAAATGTAGGAAGTGAACTACAGGGTATGCTTCAAGCATTAAAACATAGAGGAGAAGACTCAACAGGTTACGCTTTATACGGTGATACCGATGGTAAAAACTTTATCATGCGTTTTAAAGTAGGAGAAAACGTTGGAGAAGGAAGCTCATCCATTATGGAAGATGTTTCTGTCTACGATGAGAGAAAAAAAATTGTAGATCAAACTCTTAATGAATTAGGTGCAAAAATAGTTAAAGAAGAAAGAACGCTACCCTACTCATTAAGATATGAAATTAGTTATGATAAAAAAGATTTATTAGAATTTTCACAGAGAATAGAAAGTATTCCAGGTGTTGAAATTCTTTCAATGGGTAAATCTTTAGAAGTAATTAAAGATCTTGGAAATGCAAAAGCAGTTTGTGATAGGTATTCACTAGATAAACTTGTAGGAACTCACGCAATAGGTCATGCAAGAATGGCAACGGAATCTGGTGTGGATATTAAATCAGCCCACCCTTTTTGGGGTTATCCTTTTAGTGATGTGTCGGTAGTTCATAATGGACAACTTACTAACTATTGGAACAATAGAAGAATGTTAGAAAATAAGGGTATGAGATTTATGTCTGAGTGCGACTCAGAGTTAATCGCAGTTTATATTGCACAAAAGATGAGAGAAGGAGCTAGTCTTGAAGAAGGAATGAAATCTTCTTTAACAGGTCTTGATGGAGTGTTTACTTATTTTGTTGCAACAAAAGATTCATTAGGAATGGCAAAAGATACTATGGCTGCAAAACCATTGGTTCTTTACGAGTCAGATGATTTAGTTGCAATGGGTTCAGAAGAAATAGCGATCAGATCAGTTCTTCCACAGGAGATTGATACTTATGATCCATTTGATGGAGAGGTAAAAGTATGGCAAATCTAAAAACAAATGAGAAAAAAACAAAAGCCCAGTCAATGGGTATGCACACAGAGGTTTTAACAGGAAGAACTCAACAAAAGTTTTTTAATCCTGATGAAGCTGAAAATTTTTATTACTTTGGAACATATGATGTTGATTTTAACAAGAGAACAGATCTTGATGTAAAAGAAATGTCTGCTCCTGAAGCTAATAAAGAAATTGATAATTTAATGAGCCAAGGTTATGGAACCATTGTTATTAAAAACCCTCAAGGAAAACACAGTTTAGGTGTTGGTATTTTAAATAAATTAAACTTAATTTTTGAAGGCAGTTTAGGTTATTTTGGCATGGGTTCATGTGATGGCCCAACTGTTAGAATTAACGGTAGAGTTGGCTGGTCTTGTGCTGAAAATTTAATGGCAGGTAAAGTAGTTATTGAAAAAAATGCAGGATCTTGTTTTGGAGCTGCAATTAGAGGTGGAGATTTAATTTGTAAAGGTAGTGTTGGTGCAAGAACTGGCATTGATATGAAAGGTGGAACTATCATTATTGGTGGTGACGCTGGTGCATTTACAGGTTTTATGATGCAAAGAGGAAGAATAATTATTCTAGGAGATGTTGGAATAAATTTAGGAGACTCTATGTATGATGGGACAATTTTCATAGGTGGCAGTATTGGATCTTATGGTAGTGATGCTGTTGATGCAGAGTTAACTAAAAGTGACCAAGATTGGCTGACAAGAAAATTAAAGGTTGCAGAAATTGGTGAAAATTTTGATGTTAGTAAAATGAAAAAAATTGTAGCTGGTAAAAAACTTTGGAATTACGATAATTTAGAACCTACTGAGAAGAAAGGAGCAATTTAATGCCTAAGCAAAAAACTAAAAAGAAAAATGGTAATGGAAGTGTTGGTGGAAAAGCTGACGTTCATGCACATGAAGAAGGAAAAAGAAACAAAAGTTTATTAGGTCATAATGCTATTTTTACTCCTGAGGTAATAGACGATATTCATATAAAAGCTCAGTTAGGAAGATACAGAATGCGTGGAATGGCGTTGATGAAAAAAATCCCAACATTTGATGATCTAGTTTTCTTACCTGGAACCTTAACAAGATTTGTAATCGAGGGTTACAGAGAAAAATGTGAAACTAAAACTGTAATTGGTCCAAGATGCGAAAACCCAATTGAACTGGATATACCTGTTTATATTACTGGTATGAGTTTTGGAGCACTTTCTTATGAAGCAAAAACTGCTTTAGCAAGAGGTGCAACTATGGCAGGGAGCGCAACTTGTTCTGGAGAAGGTGGAATGATACCTGATGAAAGAAGATATTCTGAAAAATGGTATTACCAATGTATCCAATCAAGATATGGTTTTAATCCACACCACGCTCAACTTGCAGATGGAATTGAAGTTTTCATCGGCCAAGGACAAAAAGTTGGAATGGGTGGACACTTAATGGGTCAAAAAGTAACTGATCAAGTAGCCGAAATGAGATCATTACCATCAGGTATTGATCAGAGATCACCTGCTCGTCACCCTGACTGGTTAGGTCCTGATGATTTGGCTTTAAAAGTTGAAGAGCTAAGACAATTAACAAAAAATAAAGTGCCAATTCAGTTAAAACTTGGTGCATCAAAAGTTTATGATGATGTTCGTATGGCTGCAAAATGTGACCCAGATTCAATCTATTTAGATGGAATGGAAGGTTCTACTGGAGCTGGACCTCATATTGCTGCTGCAAACACTGGTATTCCAGGAATTGCTGCAATCAGAGAAGCAAGAAGAGCAATTGATGATGTAGGTAAAACTGGAAAAGTAACTTTAATTTATGCAGGTGGTGTAAGAGATGGTGCTGATATGGCAAAAGCTTTAGCGTTAGGTGCTGATGCAATTGCAATTGGTACTGGATCAATGATCGCATTGAACTGTAATAAAGATATTCCAGAAGCTAATTTTGAAAAAGAAATGGGTGTAAAAGCTGGCGAATGTTATCACTGTCATACTGGTCGTTGTCCAGTTGGTGTTGCAACTCAAGATCCAAAACTAAGAGCAAGATTAAATCCTGATGCTGCTGCATTAAGAGTATACAACTATCTTCATGCAATGACTTTAGAAGCTCAACTTTTAGCAAGAGCATGTGGTAAAACTAATATTCACTCTTTAGAGCCTGAAGATTTAGCTGCATTAACTACAGAAGCATCTGCTTTAGCAAAAGTTCCATTAGCTGGAACAAACTACACTGTAGGTGTTGATAACTATCACAAGATATAAGAGGTAACTATGGCTAAGAAAAAAACAAAAGTAAAAACAAAAGTAAAAAGTAAAGATAAAAAAGAAAAAAAACTTAAGCTTGGGACTTTTAAAGAAACAGCAAGAGAAAAGCTAATTGGCCAACATATTGGTTACAGATATGATGTGAATCTACTTCCAGACTATAAAAGAATTACACCGTTTTTAAAAAAATATGTAGAGGCGATGGGTTGGGATGATCTTAACTGGTTAGAAGATGTTCACATGGGTTATGAAGAAGACAGACCAGCAGTATTTTGTAGAAATGCAAATGGTTGGGTTACAATTCCAAAATCTATTAAATTACCAAACAACCAACAAGATAGAGACATGATTGCAAGAGAACTTTTAGTTAAGTTTCAAATGTCTCCAAAACATCCTCTTGTTGATTTGAAAAAAGCTTACTTAAAATTCTAAATCACAATCATAAGTTGATTATTTTTCAAAAACCTAGTGTTCACACTAGGTTTTTTGATAGCTGTTTTGTTTGTCACACCTTATAAAATTTAATAGTGTTTTATTAAACTAAATAAGGGAGAGAGATTATGACTGATCAGTTAGGCGCTCTTACAACTATATTTACAGAATTTTACTACTGGGTAACAGTGGTACTGATGTTTTTAATTCACGTCGGTTTCTGTATGTATGAAGTTGGAGCGTCAAGATACAAACACCACCAACATACCTTAATGAAAAATACAATGCTTATACCTTTGGTAACAGTAACTTGGTTTTTATTTGGTTGGTGGATTTATTGGGCTTTTCCAACAGGACCAGGAATAGCTCCATCAATTATGACAGAAAGTACCGGGCTAGTTTTAGGTGGAGGATTTGGAGGAAATGATCTCGCCAATCCAACTAATGCTCTTATGGCAGTTAATCTTAACGACCATATAATGGGTGTTTTCTGGGCAGCGTTCTTACTATTTTCATGGACGGCAGCTTCTATTGTTTCGGGGGCTATTATCGAAAGAATAACAACTTTTGCATTTGGAGTTTTAGCAATTGCAATTGGATCTGTTTTCTGGTCGATAGATGCTTCATGGGGATGGCATTTTGATGGATGGATGCTTAAAATTTTAGGATATCATGATGCTTATGCATCAGGTGTAATTCACGCAATAGCAGGTGGATTTGCACTAGGTGTTCTTATGGTTTTAGGACCTAGAATTGGAAAATTTGCATCAAATGGTGAACCAAGAAATATAGGACCACGAAATCCTTGGCTAGTTACTATTGGATTATTTTTAATTTATACTGGTTTCTGGGGATTTTATGCAGCTTGTAATGTTCCAATATATGACCTTGGACCTGAGTATGGAATGGAAGGAGTAACATTCTGGACAGCGACTAACATTTACTTAACACCTACTACATTAAGTGGAATAACTATGAATTTCTTAATGTCGTTATCTGGTGGATTGTTAGCTGGATATGTTATTGCAAAAGGTGATCCTTTCTGGACTTACTCAAGTGGACTAGCAGGTATAATATGTGCATCAGCTGGAAATGACTTATATCATCCAATTCAAGCATTGATTATTGGTATGATTGGTGTTGTTATTTCTTACAAACTTCATTATTGGGTTGAACGAAAGTTCAAAATTGATGATGCGGTTGGAGCAGTAGCTGTACATGGTTATGCTGGTTTTATTGGACTTGTAATCTGTGGATTTGTTTTAAATGGCTACCCAGCATCTGGTTACAGTGTTGGCGCTATGTGGGACGGATCAACTTATGCAACAATTAATCCATTGGGACAATTCTTAGGAGCAATAATAATGTTCTTAGTTCTTGGACTAATACCAGGCTATATCATAGCTAAGATACTAAACGGTATGGGTAAATTAAGAATCCCTCGTGAAGTAGAGATAGCTGGATTAGACTATGAAATAATGGAATCTGCTAAAGAAGATGAAAAAGCAGTTTCATCGGCAACCAGGTAAAGGAGAAAAATATGGCTACAGTAACAAACTGGATAGATCATCTAAATAAACCTGCAGAAGAGGTTGCTGGATCGGTTTATCCTGGAGCAGGATCTAGTGAATTTATACTAGTTCTATTGTTAATTGTTGTATGGATTGGATGGAGTGTCATTACAGATAAATCTGAAAGTGAAGAACTTGAAAGATTATCTAAAAAAAGACACGGTGCAAACGACCATAAAAGCAATATTACCGATTGGTAATTAAATAAATAATTTGGGCGCTACTTAATTGTGGCGCCCTTTTTTTTTGATTAAAAAAATATGAATGATAAAGAAAAAAATGAGGAATTAAGACCCACTAAGATGAGAGGGGTAGTTTTTCCTAAAGCTAAATATGGTGTGTTAGCGGCTATTATCATCATTGTAGTAGTTAATCTTATCTACTATAAGGATTTTTTTAAATCTTTAATAAACTAAACCAAATAAATATGTGTGGCATCGTTGGAATTTATTTAAAAACAAAAAAATATGAAAAATATTTAGGCAAGTTTTTGTCTGGAATGTTAGATGGTATGGCAACTAGAGGTCCAGATAGTGCTGGGTTTGCAGTTTATACTAAAGAAAATAAAAATAATTTTAAATATTCTATTTGTCTTAATGGCATTAAAGAAATTAACTTTAAAAAAAAAATATCAAAATTTATTAAAAAAACTAAAATAACCATTTATGCGGACCATGTAATTTTAGAAACTAATGAAAAACCCTCAAAAATAATAGAGTTATTAAAAAAAGAAATTCCAGAAGTATCTTTGGTTGGCTATGGAAAAAGTATTAATATTTTCAAACAAACTGGTAACCCAAAAGATGTTGTTAAAAAATTTAAACTATCTTCTTTTTCAGGAACTCATGGGATTGGACATACAAGAATGGCAACTGAAAGTGCAATAACTACTGAAGGTTCTCATCCCTACTCTACGTCGGAAGACGAGTGTTTGGTTCATAATGGATCTTTATCAAATCACAACAATGTAAGAAGATCTCTCATAAAAGATGGTCAAAATTTTAATTCTGAAAACGATACTGAAGTTGCTGCTGGATATATTTCAAATCAAATATCAAAAGGTGAAGGTTTAGAAAAAACCTTAAAGAATAGCTTAAAAGATTTAGATGGTTTTTATACTTTTATTGCTGGAACAAAAGATGGTTTTGCATTGTTAAGAGATGAAATTGCATGTAAACCTGCAGTTGTTGCTGAGACAAAAGATTATGTTGCAGTTGCATCTGAATTTCAAGCTATGGCTCATCTTCCAAATGTAAATTCTGCAAAAATTTTTGAACCAAAACCTGGAGTAGTTTACCATTGGTAGTATATGGATTTTGATTTAAACAAACAAAACTTGAGAGAAGTAAATCAACATCTTCAAAATGTTGATAGAAAAAAAAATACTAGAAAATTTAAAATTTCAAATCCACAAGGACAGCACGCCATATGCGCAGGTTTAAAAGATGATATAGATGTTACAATCAAAGGTCATACCGGATATTATTGTGCTGGTATGAACCAAAAAGCAGCTATTACAATTCATGGAAATGTTGGAACTGGTGTTGCTGAAAACATGATGTCAGGTAAAATTATTGTAAAAGGGAATGCCTCACAATCTGCTGGTGCAACAGGCCATGGAGGTACATTGATAATTGAAGGAGATGCAAGTTCTAGATGTGGAATATCAATGAAAGGAATTGATATAGTTGTTAAAGGATCCGTTGGACATATGTCAGCTTTTATGGCTCAAAAAGGTAATCTAGTTGTGATGGGCGATGCAGATGCAGATCTTGGGGACTCAATTTATGAAGCTAAAATATTTGTAAAAGGTAAAGTAAAAAGTTTAGGTGCAGATTGTGTAGAAAAAAAAATGAATAAAAAGAATATAGATGAATTAACCAAACTTTTTAAAAAGCTTAATATTTCAGAAGATCCTAAAAAATTTAAAAGATATGGTTCATCAAGAAATTTATATAATTTTAAAATTGATAATGTAGGTGCATATTAAATGAAAAAAGATCTTAAAGAATTTAAAACATTTCCGAGCTCAACAATTAAAGAAATCCAAAGAGCAGCTAATGAAGGAATTTATCAAATAAGAGGATTAGGAGCCAAACGTAAAGTGCCTGACTTTGATGATTTAGTTTTTTTAGGTGCTTCGATGTCTAGATATCCTCTAGAAGGTTATAGAGAAACTTGCAATACATCAGTTATTTTAGGAGATCGATTTGCAAAAAAACCAATCAAATTAGATATTCCAATTACAATTGCTGGAATGAGTTTTGGTGCACTGGGTGCTAATGCAAAAGAAGCTCTTGGTAGAGGAGCATCAGAAATGGGAACTTCTACAACTACAGGTGATGGTGGTATGACACAAGAAGAGAGAGGTTCGTCTAAATACTTAGTTTATCAATTACTACCTTCTAGATATGGTATGAATCCTGATGATTTAAGAAAAGCTGATGCTATTGAAGTTGTGGTTGGACAAGGTGCAAAACCTGGTGGTGGTGGAATGTTGCTTGGTCAAAAAATTAACAAAAGAGTTGCTGGGATGAGAACATTACCTGAAGGAATTGATCAAAGAAGTGCTTGTAGACATCCTGACTGGACTGGACCTGATGATTTAGAAATTAAAATTCAAGAACTTAGAGAAATTACTAATTGGGAAAAACCAATTTATATTAAAGTAGGAGCAGCAAGACCATTTTATGATACCACGTTAGCTGTTAAAGCTGGTGCTGATGTAGTTGTACTTGATGGAATGCAAGGAGGAACCGCAGCTACACAAGATGTCTTTATTGAGCATGTTGGAATTCCAACTTTAGGAGCTTTAAGAGAAGCAGTAGATGCTCTTAAAGAATTAAATATGCACAGAAAAGTTCAGTTAATAGTTTCAGGTGGTATTAGAAGTGGAGCTGATATTGCAAAAGCAATGGCAATGGGTGCAGATGCTGTATCAATAGGATCTGCTGCTATGATGGCTTTAAATTGCAATGCAGATTTATATATTGAGGATTATAAAAAATTAGGTACAGAACCTGGTTACTGTCATCACTGTCATACAGGAAAATGTCCTGTTGGTGTTGCAACTCAAGATCCTAAATTAGAAAAAAGATTAAATCCTATAGAAGCTGGAAAAAGAATTAAGAATTACTTAACAACTTTAACCTTAGAGTTGCAAACATTAGCTAGAGCTAATGGTAAATCAGATGTTAGAAATTTAGAACCAGAAGATTTAGCTGCTTTGACTGTTGAAGCTGCAGCTATGGCGAGAGTTCCTTTAGCTGGCACCGATTGGATTCCAGGAAAAAAATAATTGATTAAAACTTTTTAAAACAGTAGGATTAATCATGCCAAAAAATCTATCTCAAATTGCAAAACAAAAAAAAATTAAATATTTTCTAATTAGTTTTGTAGATCTGTTTGGAGTTTTAAGATCTAAACTAGTTCCAGCTCAAGCAATTAGTGAGATGCAAAAAAATGGTGCAGGGTTTGCAGGATTTGCAACTTGGTTAGATATGACGCCCGCAGATAGTGATATGTTTGGAGTTCCTGATCCAGATAGTTTAATTCAATTACCTTGGAATAAAGAAATTGGTTGGTTGGCATCTGATTTATATATGGATGGTAAACCTGTAAAAGCCTCTCCAAGAATAATGCTTAAAGAACAGATTAAAAAGATGTCTCAAAAAAAATTACAAATGAAATCAGGAGTTGAGTGTGAATATTTTTTAATTTCAGAAGATGGTTCATCAATAGCTGATCAAAGAGATATACAATCTAAACCTTGTTATGATCAATCAGCTTTAATGAGAAGGTACGATTTAATAAAAGAAATTTGTGATTGTATGATTGTTATGGGATGGAAACCTTATCAAAATGATCATGAAGATGCTAACGGCCAATTTGAAATGAATTGGGATTACACAGACTCTTTAATCACAGCTGACAGACACGTTTTCTTTAAATATATGGTTAAAAGTTTAGCTGAAAAACATGGTTTAAGAGCAACGTTTATGCCAAAACCGTTTCACAATTTAACTGGAAATGGATGTCATGCACACGTTTCTGTTTGGAATGGAAAAGATAATAAATTTTTAGATAAGAAAGATACTCTTGGTTTAAGTAAACTAGCCTATAATTTCTTAGGTGGCGTAATGGATAATACTCAAGCTTTATCAGCATTTTTTAATCCAACCATTAATAGTTACAGAAGAATTAATGCTCCACCAACAAAATCTGGAGCAACTTGGTCACCAAGTAGTATTTCTTATACCGGTAATAACAGAACACACATGATTAGAATACCTGATCAAGGAAGATTTGAATTAAGATTAATGGATGGTTCTGCAAACCCATATTTACTTCAAGCAGGTATAATTGCTGCTGGACTTGAAGGAATTAATAAAAAATTAAATCCTGGAAAGCCATTGCATTGCAACATGTACAAAGATTATAAAAAATATCCAAATCTTAAAAAATTACCGAATGACATCAGACAAGCAATTTCAATGCTTCAAAAAAGCAAACCTCTTTCTCAGGCATTTGGAAAAGATGTAATTGAAAGTTATATTAAATTAAAAAATTCTGAGATTAAAGATTTCAATAGTAAATCCTCATTTAACAAAAAGAAACCAGTTACCAAGTGGGAAAAAGATAATACTTTAGACTGTTAGACTATGGCAATTCTATCTAATGGTCATCAATGGAAGTATTCGGAATTTCTTGATAACAAAGATTATTCATTTGATAAAGATCAAATATTAAGATCAATATCAAAAGATGATATAGATGACGCTTATAACAGTATTTCTAAATGGGAGGGATACGCTCCTACCCCATTAATATCATTGAATAAATTATCAAAAGAATTAAGTCTTAAAAATATTTTCTATAAAGACGAAGATAAAAGGTTTGATCTAAAATCCTTTAAAGCACTTGGTGGAGCATATGCAGTTGAAAAAGTTACCAAAGGAAATAAAGATATTGTAGTTGCAACTGCAACAGCAGGAAATCATGGGCGGTCTGTTTCTTGGGGAGCAAGAAGATTGGGATTAAAGTGTAAAATTTTTATTAGTGAATTTGTCAGTGAAGCAAGAGGCCAAGCTATGTCTGATCTAGGAGCAGATGTAATTAAAGTAAAAGGAAATTATGAAAAATCTTTAATTGAATGTATTAAGCAATCTACAGAAAATAATTGGCAGATAGTCCAAGATGTTGCTTGGAAAGATTATATGCTAGTTCCAAAATATACTATGGCTGGCTACTCAGTAATGATGAGAGAAATCATTGATCAAATAAATAATGAAAAAATTACACATATAATTTTACAAGCTGGTGTCGGTGGAATGGCTGGTGCAATGGTTGCGGGTATTGCAAGGTATTTAGACAATGTACCAACAACAATAGTCGTTGAACCAGATAGTGCCGCTTGTGTTTTAGAAAGTATTAGAACTGGTAAAATTGAAAAAATTGATATTAAAAGAGAGAGTTTAATGGGTGGCATGTCTTGTGGTGAAGTATCATTAGTTCCATGGGAAATACTGAAACATTCGGTTAAACATTGCATAAGCCTACCTGATGATGATATTGGAAAGACCATGAAATTATTAGGAAATTCAAGCTTTAGTGACCAGCAAATTACAGCTGGTGAAAATTCTGCACCTGGTGTGATAGGTTTGATTGCTAGTTGTGAGGATCAAAATGTAAAAGAAAAATTACAACTAGATCAAAACTCCAATGTACTAATTATTGGTTGTGAGGGTGATACTGATAAAGAAATGTACCAAAAATTAATTAGTCAAAATTAATTTAATGTCAGCAGTAGGACTATTTTGGATTAGGGATGATTTTAGAATAGAAAATAATCCCGCATTATCTTTTGCAACTCAAAACCATGATAATGTAATTGCTTTATTCATCTACAATAATAAAAATTATGATAATCAAACTGAAGCTCAAAAATGGTGGGTGTCAAAATCTTTAGAGGTTTTAAAAAAAGACTTATCTAAATACAATATTAGTCTTCAAATAGTAAAAAGTGACGAATTAGATTTTTTTTCTAAAATTAAAAAAAAAGATAATCTGACAGTTTACTGGAATAAAGTTTATGAACCAGATGTAATAGCTAAAGGAAAAAAGATTAGAGATATCTTTTTGAAAAATGAAATTAATTTTAAATATTTTAAAGGAAATATTTTAAATGAATTTCAGGAAGTAACTAAAAATGATGGCACGCCATTTAAGGTCTTTACTCCTTTTTGGAGAGTAGCAGAACAAAAGTATCTAAGCTTACCACCATTAAAAAAATATATTGTTAAAAAAAAGACTAAAGAAAAAGGTATTTTTAAAAATTGTATTGATCCAAAAGATATTTTACCAAAGAAAAATTGGTATAAAAAATTTGAAAAATATTGGGAAGTTTCTGAAAGTAAATCTAAACAGGTTTTAAGTGAATTAATAAAGGATAAAATTAAAGATTATGGAACTGCAAGAGATATCCCATCTATTGAAGGAACATCAAAACTTTCACCTTATATTAAACATGGTCAAATACATGTAGTTGATATTTGGAATAAATGTAAAGAAATCAAATCAAAAGGTATCGGGTATAGAAAATATGTTAATGAACTTGGATGGCGAGAATTCTCACATAGTTTAATTAATTATTTTCCGGAATTTTTAAAAGGTAATTATAGAAAAGATTTTGATAAATTTCCTTGGGTTAAAAATGAAAAACATCTTAAAGCTTGGAAAACTGGTATGACTGGTTATCCAATAGTGGATGCTGGTATGAGAGAGTTATATGAAACAGGCTGGATGCATAATAGAGTTCGAATGGTAGTTGGATCCTTTTTAGTAAAACATCTAAGAATTAATTGGACCGAGGGAGAAAAACATTTTCGAAATTGTTTACTAGATTTTAATAAAGCCAACAACGTAGCTCAGTGGCAATGGGTAGCCGGTTGTGGAGCAGATGCTGCACCTTATTTTAGAATATTTAACCCAATTTTACAGGGTGAAAAATTTGACAAAGAAGGTTTGTATGTAAAAAAATGGGTTCCTGAACTAGAAAAAGTACCAAGTAAATTTGTTCATAAACCATGGGAAATGGAGATAAAATACCAACAAGCTATTAAAACGATAATTGGTAAAGATTATCCTCAACCAATAGTAATCCATGAAAAAGCTAGAGCTTCTGCTTTAGAGGCATTTCAATCGCTTAAAAAAAATTAAAAACCACTTTCCCTTACAAGCACAGCAAAAATATTTTTAAAGAACTTAATAAACGGAGAATACCTTGCACCCTCAACATGAACATAACCAGGTAATTGAAATTTTATTTGAGTTTCATTTAGTAAATCAAAATCTGCAACATAATGAGCAGTTTGAGGTCTATATTGATATTCACCTGCTGTAAAATTTCTTATTGCTATAGGTCCATTATGAATCGATGCAAGCGATAAATAAGGTAAATTACTTGTTGCTGATAGATCTAATTTTTTGGAAACTAAATAAATTTTTTCATGTTCACCATCATTTGGAATAAATACAGCAGTCATATTTTCTTTAAATCTATCAATTTGCTCCTCTTTTATAAATCCTTTGACACCTCCATTTCCATAATGAACGATTGCAAGTAATTGATCTGTATTACCAACCCACATTTCATTTGATAAATTTGAAAAATCTTCAATCTTTCCATTTATTGGTGACTTTATTAAAAGTTTATTTTTAGTTTTTAATAAACCAGTTAGCTCACTTTGAAGAGCAATTAAATTTTGTTGATAAGTAAGGTATTGCTCCATATTATTAGCTTCATCACTCATTCTATTAATTTTAGTTTTAGCTAATTTAATCTTAGTTCTAATCGAATTAATATTTTTGTCTAAATCTGGTGAATAAAGTTCTATAAGTTTTTGTCCAACTACTACACGATCATCTTTATTTACAAAAATAGATTTTATTTTTGCAGGATATGGTGAATAAATTTCACTATATTTTTCAGAGACATAGACAGCAGGGATTTTTAATGATGATTTCCACGGTAGAAATACCAATAGAGCTAAAATAAATAAAATAACTAATGACCTAAAAGTTTGTGGGTTTAATTTCATTTGTGATCTTAAACCCCACCAATTTTTTATTTCTTTAATAATTGGAAGCATAATGAACCAATAAATTTCTATTATAAAAAGAATTATTCCTAAAACTTTAAAAGCAAAATAATAAACTAATAAAGCGATACCAATGAATAAAAAGAAGCGATATATCCAAGTTGCCCAAGCATAAAATATAAATGTCCATCTTCTAGAGGGATTTATTTCCTCAGGCGCAGGATGATTTAAACCAAATAATATCTCGCGCATTTTCCATTTTGCTAAAGCAAAAGATCTTGGCTGGAGATTTTCAGCTTTTAACCAGTCTGAGAAAACATAGTATCCATCAAACCTCATAAATGGACTTACATTTATTAAAAGTGAGGAAATCCAACTAGTCGTTGCAATAAAAAAAGCTACACTTTTCAAGCCCCCTTCTGGCAAAATTCCCCAAACAAAAGTTGCTACAAGTGCTAAATGGAGTTCTGTTAATATACCTGCAAAATTTATAAGAAGTCTTTCTTTATGATTTCTTAGTCTCCAAGCATCAGTCGTATCTGTATACAGAAAAGGAAAAAAAACTAAAAAAGCTATACCAATTGCTGATACTCTACATCCATAATATTTAGCCACATAAGAGTGTCCAAGTTCATGTAAGCATTTTACAAACACTAATGTTAAAAAATAAAGTAATAATCCCTTAAAAGAGAAAAAATACATGAATGTTTTAACAAATACTTCAAATTGTTGAATAACAAAAATTAAACCAAATGCTCCAAGTATATAAACAACTTTTCTAAAGTTTTTTGAACCTAAAAATATTACCTTTTTTAAAGTCCTTCCAAGCCATTCATCTGGTTTAAATAATGGTATCTTAAAAAATAAATAACTATGTATTACAAACATTAGCCAATTTTTTTTCATACTATTTTTTTGCTGCATCAAGAAAGGAACATTTTGCCCTGCAGGCTGGACAATTAAATTATTCTGCTGAAGAAACCCTATAAAGTTTTTAATTTCATCACTACTAGTTTCAAGACCCTCTGAACTAATTTTTTTTTGAAAATTATCAATATCTTCGCCTCCATGCCAATTCTTTATTAACTTAAAAGCAGTTAATCCAATTGTGAAATACTTGTTTCTGATAGCATCATATAAAAGCCATGCAGGAGATCCATCTTCCCTACTATTTCCTCTTAAAATTTCAAGATCTTGTCTAAGGTATGGGATTATCATATTCCAATTAGTTGTCTGACAAATGTAATTGGTTTTCTAAACAAATAATAAAATAAAGTAACTCTGGATCCATAAATCTTTGCAGTTCCTCTTAAACCTATTCTTGGTGGAGTATCACCCTCGAAACTAACACCTACTTTATAAGATAATATTTCCTCAGGAGAAAGAGATGGCTGATATGAAGCTCTAAGCAATTTTCCTTTTAATGGTTTAATCGGATTAATATCTAAAAATATTTTAACCTTAGAATTTTCTCTAATTATCAAGGAGTCTTTTACAGGTAACCATATTAAAAATTCAATATTTTTTGGATCTGCTATCGTTAAGATCTTTTCACCTACAGACACTGGCTTTCCTTGCCAATCATTTTTTTGATCTACTATGGCTATACCAGTTTGGTTTGAATAAATTTTAGAATTTTTAAGTTTACTAGCTGTTGACTGTACTTCAGCTTTTTTTAAATCTACCTGTGCCATCAGTTCGGCTAATTTTGACTTTGCTTCATTATTTGAAAAAGAAAATTGTCTGTTTCTTAAAAGCTCTTTTTCAGCAACGAGTAATGATTGTTTGGATAGATTATAGCTGTTTAATAAATCGTTATCTTCCAATTGAACCAGTAAATCATTATTTTTTACCTTTGCGTTGTTATTTATGACTATATTTTTCACAACACTATTAAATGGTGCGGTAACTAATTTGGGGTTTTTAGCTACAACTTCTACAGGTGCTGTACTATTAATTCTTATTGGTATTACTGATATAAAGATGATTGATAAGATAATTATCCAAGATTTTTTTCCTGTAAAATATTTTTTAAAAAAATCTTTGATAATAAAATCACTCAAAAATGAATTATAAGCATGTCCAAAAGTTACTGACAAATGCCTTGCAAGCTCAATATCATTTTGTAAAAACTTTTCATTTCCAGTTAAGAGTAAATAACCTTGCAGACCCCTTTGTGGAGAATGTATAGGAATAAATAAAATATTATCTGGAATATTCTTTGGTTTTTTTACTTTTATCTTTTTTGAAACTACATCTGTCTCTAGGCTTTCAATTTCTTTTATTTCGAGATTTGATTTACTATTGATTATATTTTCAATAAAATTAAGTAATGGCGAGGTTCTATCAACCGTTGACATATCTGAAGTTGCTTTTACATGGAAATCACCTGTTGGCGTTTTAAGTAATAAAAAAGAATTTATAAACTCTATAATTTGACGAGTTTCATTTGCTACGACAAAATTAAGTTCGTCTTGACTGCGTGCTTCTCTTGTCTTTTTTTCTAGACCAATTAATCTTGCTATTTTAATGTTTTTATCTTCACTCAAAACTTAACAATCCCACTCATCCCAGGAATTAATGTTTCATATTTTTCATTAAACTGAGCTTTGAGTTCTATAGTTTGACTTACAGCGTCAACAGTTGCACCTAAGCTGATAACTTTTGCATCTAATGTTTCACCCGTTTCATCAATTGTAATTTTAACTTCGTGACCTTTTTTTAACCATTTAAGCCAGTTACTAGGAACAACTATCTCTGCTTCTAACAGACCATCACCAACAATATCCATTAATGGTTGTCTTTGTTCAATGCTTGTGAATATACTTGTATAAACATCCATCACTTTTCCATCATATGGTGCAAGTATCTTACATCTATCAACATTTAATTTTGAAATATTTAATTCTGCTTTAGCTTTTTTTAAGGCTGTAGCAGATAATTGATATTGAAGTTTACCAATAGATCTCATTTCTAATAACAGTTTATCGTTTTCTAATTGAGTTTTTGCACTCTCATAATTTGCTTCGATAACTTCTTTTTGTGCTAAGTAAAGTTCACAATCAAAACTTATTAATACTTCTCCTTTTTTAAAAGAATCTCCCAATAAGAAATTTATTTTTTCAACTCTTGCTGCAATTTCACTTGAAACAGAAACTTTTTCAGTGGCACTAACTAATGCACGGGACTCATTTACAGTTTCACCTTGCAGTTTATCCGCTTGTGCTAAAGGCATCCATATAGAACTTAAAAAAGCTAATATTACAATTATTTTCATGATTAAACTAAGTACTATAATCTATTTATTATGCCGTCACCATAGTCGTCATAATTATCAAATTCTTTATTTAACTGATCTTTAAATGATACAAATTTTAAATCCTCATAATCATCTAATTTTGCATTATCATTGTCATTAAACTTAATTGATAATTCTTTAACTGATATTTTGCCGTTATTTTCAACGATTAATTTAACTTCAAGATTATCAACACCTGCTGGTGGTGTTGCAATTATTTCTCCATTTTTAGCATCAAATTTTACCCACTCAGGAGTTTTGCTTCCATCTTCTAAAACTAATTTTGATTTGTCAAAATTTTCATTAATTTCATTGGCTAAATCTACAATATAATTATTTCCAATATTATTAGACTGGATTTGGTAAATAGTATCAGTTTTAATATTTTCTAAAATATTTTTTAAATTTGCTTCATTATTTAAATTTAAATTTTTAGTTAATGTTTCATTTATAGTTCCATCTTCTTTATTTTTAATTAAATTAACATTTCCATTTTCATCAACTTTAATACTAGTATCTTGAGCTTTCTCTTCTTTAATAATTTCATTATCCAATAAAATTTGTTTCGGATCTATTTTAACAGCAATTTCTCTTTTTTCATTTTCACTATCTGTTGCAATGATAATAATTTCTACATTTTCAACTCCATCTGGGATAGTAGCTGTTGTAACTCCAGTTTTAGGATCAACTTTTATCCAATCAGGTAATGAGGAGCCATCTTTCATAATGGCATCAAATCTTATAATATCTGAGCCAGTTTCATTGAATATTTTAAAACTTAAAGTTAAACCTTCATTAGTATCGATATCTACATTATCAGAAAACGAATTTTTCTCTTTTGCTTGAGAAGAATCTTTTACAGCGACGAGATCAGTTAATTTTAACCCTTGTGAAAAATCATTTCTTTTATCTTGTTTGGGCATTTCAATTTTATTTAAATTTAATTCAAAATTACTCTCAATTTTAGGTGATTTTATTTCTGATCTAGCTGAACTTTCGTTTCTTTTGCTTTCTCTTTTGCTTTCTTTTTTGATTAATCTTTCAGCTTTTTTGTCTCTAATATCTTTTACAACTTGACCACCATTTTGAAGTTTTATGACAATTGATCCTGTATCACCTGCTGTTCCATCTGAGACTGTGTAATTGAAATACTCAAAAACGATTTCCCCTTTATCTAATAAATCATCTAATCCAGGATTAACTACATATGTATAACTTCCATTTGGATTTATTTTTAAAGTTCCATACGTACCTTTTAATGAAGATCCAACTGTTCCTGAAGTTCCCTTACCTTCCAGAGCGCCAGTCCTAATTTCTGTTACCGAAATGGTATTATTTGTATCTGCATCACTATCATTGTTTAATACATCTTTAACCGATCCATTAGTAACTGTTAGAGAACTGTTGGTTGATATATCAATTGTATTACTATCATTAGATGCAATTGGTGCATCATTGGTACCTGTAATAGTAAAAGTTATTTGAGCTATATCAATTGCTTTTGATCCTGCATTCGTTTCATCATCTCTTAGCTTATAAGAGAATGTATCTGTTACTTGTTGACCTGCTGAAAGAGCTTCTGTTGCTGAGTTTCCAATAACGCTATAAGTGTAACTTCCATCACTATTAAGTGTGAAAGTTCCATATGAACCTTGAATAGCTTTTCCAACATTTCTATTACGTACTGAGGAAGACTCAGCTCCAGCTGCAACTCCTTTAACTCTTAATACCGATCCAGCATCATCATTATCACTGTCATTAGTAATTACATTTCCAGTAGCATTTGATGCTCCTTCTGTAATTGTATCTGTATCATTATTAGCCTCTGGCGCAGCATTTACGGATATATTCATTGTATATGTTGAAGAACTTGCGCTGGTTCCATCATGAACTTTGAACGTAAAACTATCATCTGCTTCAGAATTTGCGTTTGGTGTGTACCTTAAATTACTAAAATTAGTTATATAATCATTGACGGATAGAACAGCTCCATTACTAACTCTTGTTAAGGTTCCATTAGTTGGTACAGATTTAATTCTAATCTTGTTTAGCGTGTCACTATCATCAGTATCAGAAAAGTTAAATTCTGATCCATTTGATGAAAATGTATAAGTTGTGTTTAAAGATGTTCTTATACCATAAGTACCATCAGTATTATTTTCATTTATATAAATAGTATTATTTGCTGCAGTTGGAGCATCATTGGTTCCTGTTACTGTTAATAATATTGTTGCAGTTGAAGTGCCACCATTTCCATCTGAAACTGTGTAAGTGAAACTATCAGTTGCTGTTTCTCCAGCTGCTAAATCATCAGCTGCACTTTGATCGGCGGTATATGTATAAGTTCCATCAGCACCAATGACTAATGTCCCATAAGTTCCTGTTACAGATGTCCCGTTACTATGATTGGTTCCTCCACTAACTGAGCTATTTGATCCTCCTGTAGGAGCTATGTGAGTTAATACTAAAGAACTGGTTGTATCATCAGCATCTGCATCAGTGTCGTTATCTTGAATAACACCATTTGAAGCATTTGAAACTGTAACTGTTGAGTCTTCGTCTACACTTGCAGTATCGTTAACAGCAGTAGGAGCATCGTTAGTTCCTGTAACTGTTATAGTAATAGTTGCTGTTGTTGTAACAGTTCCATCTGATAATGTATAAGTAAACACATCATTTGCTGTATCGCTCGCATCTAAAGCATCCGCTGCGTCTTGATCAGCTATATATGTATAAGTTCCATCTGCTCCAATTGTTAATGTTCCATAAGTACCAACAATTGTCTGTCCATTTGAATAAGTCGTACTTGAAGTAACACTTTCAGTATTACCATTAGTGTGAGCAATGTTTGTAATAGTTAATGTATCTGAACTATCTGGGTCTGTATCATTATCATCAATTACACCGTTTGAGGCGTTAGATACTGTTGTCGTTGCATCTTCATTTACTGCAGCAGTATCATTATTTGCTGTTGGGGCATCGTTTACTGCAGTTACATTAACAGTCATTGTCTGAGATGAGCTATAAGCAGTTCCATCATTTACTTGAAAACCAAAAGTAGTATAAGAACTTCCATTTTCATTTGTATCTGGCTTAAATCTTAATTTATTATTTGCAATGTCTGCAGCGTAAATTTCTTGGTTTAAAGTTACATCTACCCAGTCTGATCCGTTATAATATTGCAAAGCACCATTGTCTTCTAAAGATGTAATTTTAATTTTATTTAAACTTCCACTAGCATCATCGTCACTAAAATTAAATTCACTAGTTGAAAATACGTGATTGGTATCTTCATTAGTTGTAATAGTATTATTTGATGCCGTTGGAGCGTCATTTACACCAACTATAGTAATTGTGATAACTGCGGTATCAGTATCTGTGCCATCAGAGACAGTATAGTTAAAACTATCTGTAACAATATCACCTGGATCGAGTGCATCTGCAGCACTTTGATTTGCAACATATGAATAAGAACCATTAGCGTTAATTGTTAATTGACCGTAAGTTCCAGTTAAAGCAGAGCCAACAGTTCCTGCTGTACCACTTCCCTCACTAGAACCTGTTCTAATTGCTGAGATTGTTAATGATGCACTTGCATCTGCATCAGAATCTGAGTTTGAGCCTGAGCTTGTATCAAGAACATCTCCTGTATTTTCCCCTGTTATATCAACTAAACTGTATGGGCTTGAAAGTGAAAAAGAAAAAATTTTATTTGAACCTGTTTGACCTATAAATGCTTTAGTTCCATCATTATTAAATACTATGTCATTTGCCTTTGTAACTGTGCCAGTCATATCAAATGCACCGTTATAAGATGCTGTAGATAAGTTAAAACCCGTACTAAGATCGTATTCGTGTATTTCATCACTATTTCGGCCTGTGATAAATAATTTTGTACCAGTTGAATTAAATGAAAGACCTCTTGGGGTAACTTCTTTGGAACTAACGTCTAAACTTCTACTTGTGTATGATATTGTCGTAGTGTCAAAAGCTGTTGAAAGAGAATATTCATAAACAGTATCATTGCTATCTCCAAGTAAAAACATTTTACTTCCATCAGTATTAAAAGTTATACCCATAGGATTTCCATCTTGACCGCTAACAACAGTTGAAGAAGGTGATGATAATGAAGATATGTCATAAGCGGTAGATAAAGAAAATTCATAAACTTTTTTGTTAGAGTTTTGATCAGAGTTTAAATAAAGCTTAGTGCCATCACTATTAAATCTTAAACCACGTGGACTAGTCGTGTGAGAGCTAACATCATATGTGGTACTTTGAGAAGCCGTTGTTATATCAAAAGCAGTCGTTAAAGCATGTTGGGAGATAACAGCTGGTGTACTAGCATGAACAACAAACATTTTAGTTCCATCACTATTAAATGATAAAGCTCTAATAGAACCTTCGTTAATTGTATAAGGAGTTCCATCATGAGAGGCGCCTGTAGCACTTGTTGCATTACTATCATTTGAAACATTTAAAGTTCCATCCTCATTAACAGTTGCAGTATCATTCTGTGCAACTGGTGCATCGTTTACGCCAAGAATTGTAATTGTTATTACTCCAATATCTGTTGCTGTTCCATCAGAGAGAGTATAGTTAAAAGTATCGGTTACAGTATCACCTACATCTAAAGCATCAGCTGCCGCTTGATCTGCAATATAAGCATAACTACCTATTGAATTTAAAGTTAAAGTTCCATAAGTACCTTGAAGTCCCGATCCAACAGTTCCTGATGTACCTGATCCTTCAACAGATCCTGTTCTAATTGCAGTAATTGTAAGTGATGCGCTTGCATCAGCATCGCTATCTGCATGTGAAGATGAGCTAGTATGAATTACATCTCCAGAATGTTCTCTATGAGCATCGTAACTTCCAGTAACACTAGCATTAGAATCATTACTAACTGGTAACAATCCATCTTCGTTTACAACCCCAACATCATTTTGAGCAACTGGCGCATCATTAACACCTGTTACTGTAATGATTAATGTAGCAGTATCCGTTCCACCGTTTCCATCAGACACTGTATAAGTAAAACTATCTGTTTCTGTATCAGTTGCATCTAGTGCATCAGCTGCTGATTGGTCAGCTGTATAAGTGTATGTTCCATCAGCTCCTACTTTTAATGTTCCATAAGTTCCAGTAACTGTTGTAAAGTTACTATTATAAGTACTACTTCCTGCAACCGAGCTATTTGATCCACCAGTTACTGC
>JACWEP010000012.1 GCA_014653375.1 Pelagibacterales bacterium SAG-MED48
ATTCGGTATTTTGTTTTTATCTAATATTTCTTTTCTAACTTTGCTTTGGAGTGCTTGGAAATTTAATTCTAAATTTCTCTAAAATTCTTAATCAACAAGCATCCCACGAGCCAAGTGGACAACACGCTCTTAATGAAGAGTATTACGAAAGAATAGAAGCAATACAATTTACAATGAATCATGATGATGGAAATTTGACAGAAGAGATTGAAAAATCAGATATTGTTTTAATTGGAGTTAGCAGAACAAGCAAAACGCCCACCTCAATTTATCTTGCTAACAAAGGTTTTAAAACTTCAAATATCCCACTTGTAAACGAAAATTCCTTACCAAAAAAACTCAAAGATAACCCACAATTAACCTGTGTTATTGGTTTGAATACGGAGCCCGAAAGATTAGCTGACATAAGAAAAAATAGGATGAATTCATTAAGAGAAACTGAAAATAAAAAATATGTAAGTTTAGATAACATTAAAAATGAAATTATAGAGGCTAAAAAAACGTTTCAAAAATATAAATGGCCCTCAATTGATGTTACAAGAAAATCAGTCGAAGAGACAGCTGCTTCAATAATTAAAATACATGAAATATATTTAAATAATGTTAAATAAAATTATTCTTGCATCCAAAAGCAAAGTTAGAAAAGAAATATTAGATAAAAACAAAATACCGAATGTGGTCAAACCTTCATATGTTGATGAAGAACCTGTTAAAAAAAGTCTTATTAAAGAAAAAGCTAAACCAGAAATTATTTCAAAAAATCTAGCAGAACTTAAGGCTAATAAAGTTAGTTTGGTTCAAGAAAATCAAATGGTTTTAGGCGCAGATAGTGTAATAGATTTAGAGGGTGAATTGATATCAAAACCCGAAAATAGAGAGGAAGCCTTAATAATTTTAAAAAAACTCAATGGTAAAAAGCACCACCTCATAAGTTCTGTTTGTATTTCAAGGAATGGTTCAATGATTTGGAATTATACCGATAAAGCATCATTAACTATGAAAAATTTTTCAGAGGAAGATTTAAAAATATATTTATCTAAAATAAGTGATGAATCATTATATTCATATAATGTATATCAAATAGAAGGTGAGGGCAGAAATTTGTTCTTAAATATCGAGGGTGATGAAAATACCATCATGGGGCTACCAGTCAAAAAAATTAGAGAATATCTAGAAATTGCCCAATGAAAAAATACTTAGTTATTGGAAACCCTATTGAACACTCCTTGTCACCGAAATTACACAGTTATTGGATTAAAAAAAACAATATTAATGCAATATATGAAAAAGAAAAATTAGATGAGAATGATCTAGAAAATTTAATTTTGAAAGTTAAAGATAAAATAATTCATGGGATAAATGTTACAGTACCACTTAAGAAAGCAGTTATTCCTTATATGGATAAACTGACAACAGAATCAGAAAATACACAATCAGTTAATACTATTTATTTAGAGAATGATAAAATAATTGGAAACAATACGGATATTAATGGTTTTGAGTTAAGTATTAAAAGATCAAAATTTGATTTATTTAACAAAAAGGTTTTCATATTAGGAGCAGGAGGTGTGGTTCCATCAATAATTTATGCTTTAAATAAAATGAAAGCATCAAAAATTTTTATTTGTAATAGAACAAGAGAAAAAGCAGAAAATTTAAAAAAATTATTTAATAATTTAAATATAATTGAATGGGGAGAAATCCCAGACTTTGATATAATTATTAATGCAACAAGTCTGGGTTTAAAAAAAGAAGATGATATGAACCTGGATTTTTCTTCTGTAGGTAAAAATAAATTTTTTTACGACGTTATTTACAACCCCAAAGAAACAAATTTTTTAAAAATGGGAAAAAAATTTGGACACAAGACAGAAAACGGTAAATTAATGTTTATTTACCAAGCTTATTTAGCTTTTAACATTTGGCACAAAGTTAAACCAGAAATTAATGACGATGTTTTGAAACTTTTGGATATATGATTAAAATTGGAATTTTAGGAGATATTGGGTCTGGTAAAAGTTATGTGGCGCAAAATTTTGGCTATCCAGTTTTTAACGCAGATAGTGAAGTTGCCAAACTATATAAAAAAGATAAAAAAACATTTAACAAATTAAAAAAGATTTTACCTAAATATATTCATACATTTCCTGTAGAAAAAAAAGAAATTTCAAATGCAATTTTGGCTCAAAAAAATAATTTAACAAAAATTATTAAAATTGTTCATTTTGAAATAAGAAAAAAAATGAATATTTTTTTAAAAAAACATAATAAAGAAAAAATAGTTATTCTTGATATTCCTTTATTATTGGAAAATAAAATTAATAGTAAGAAAGATATACTTATTTTTGTAGAGTCTAAAAAATCTGATATTCTAAAAAAATTAAAAAAAAGAAAAAATTTTAATCAAAAACTTTTAAAAAAATTTAAAGAAATTCAACTGCCTACTAGTTATAAAAAAAAAAAATCTAAATTTATTATTAAAAATAATTTTACAAAAAAATCTGTTAGAGAGGGTATAAAAAATATTTTAAAAGAAATTGTATAAAATGAGAGAAGTAGTATTAGATACAGAAACAACAGGCATATCAGTAAGGGAGGGCCACAGAATTGTTGAAATTGGCTGCATAGAGTTAGAAAATCTAATTCCAACTAAAAATAGATTTCATTGTTATTTAAATCCAGAGC
Source organism: Pelagibacterales bacterium SAG-MED48 (assembly GCA_014653375.1). Taxonomy (GTDB): domain Bacteria; phylum Pseudomonadota; class Alphaproteobacteria; order Pelagibacterales; family Pelagibacteraceae; genus Pelagibacter. The sequence goes on from JACWEP010000012.1 coordinate 2,686, forward strand.
GTAAAGTATCGGAAAAAGCTTTGGAAGTTCATGGATATACAGATGAATTTTTAGCCAAACAAATAAAATTTAGTGAAATTGGGGATAAATTTTTGGAATTTATTAAAGATAAAAGATTAATAATCCATAATGCTGAATTTGATTTAGGTCACTTAAATAATGAACTGTCTATATTTGGAAAAAAAAAGATAACTAATGAAGTAATAGATACATTGATTTTAGCAAGAGATAAGTTCCCAGGATCTCCTGTTAGTCTAGATGCATTATGTAAAAGATATAGAATAGACAATTCAAATAGAACACAGCACACTGCACTAATTGACTGTGATTTATTGGCAAAAGTTTATATTAATTTAATAGATCAAAAAGAACCAACATTAAACTTTCAAAATCAAGACGCGGACACTAAAGACAAAAATAATACGAAAGTTTCATATTTTAAGAAAGTGATCAAACCTAGTGAAAAAGAGATATTAAATCACAAAGAGTATTTAAAAAATCATTTAAAAAAAAATTATTTTAATTAAATCTTTGATTGTAAAGGTTTACAAAATCTATTTTCTTTTCAAATTTAACTCCAGGATACCCAGAATTATGAACAAGATCTAAAAAAGATTTTTCTAAATCTGGATAAATTTCTACTTGAGCATCACATAATATGATTTTCTCTAGTTCCTTTTTTTCTTTAACTTCATCATCAATCTTAACAACTGTTGCAAAATTTATTTCAAAATAAGATTTTTTTTGGTTCTTCTCTTTGTCTTCAAACTTGAATATTGTATTTATCTCAATCATTTTATTTTTTAACGCTTTAGAATTAATATCTATATTCAGTTGATACTTTGATATGTTATCTTTAACAAAAATAAAAGTTTCCGCATCAGGTGTTTCACTAGACATATCTTTGATGAATTTTGCTAAAATTTTATAATTTTTTGTCATTATCATCCTCTATATCTTCAAAGTCTCCATCTATAAAATTATTTTTTTCTTTTTTATGATTAAATTTTTTTATAAATTTACCAAAAATAAATTTTCTACTAATTGGAAAAATTAATAAAAATCCAAAAATATCTGTTGCAAACCCTGGGATAATTAATAATAAAGCTGCAAAAGCGATAGCTGCTCCCGACATCATCTCGTAAGTTGGAGCTTCATTTTTACTTAGTTGTGAAAATCCAGCCTTAAGAGTATTTAAACCCTCATATTTAGCATAGTAGATGCCAACTATAGCTGTAGTAAATATGAGTAAAATTGTAGTAATCGCACCTATTTGTGATCCAATTTTAATAAAAAGATAAATTTCAATAACTGGTATTAATATTATTGATAATAAAATTGAGTTCATTTGTCTTCAATCTAAATTGCCAGTTGAAATTAATCAACATAGTAATTACTATAAGATTATGAGTTACAGTTTTGAATACATCGATATAATTCTTTTGGCAATGATTGCTGGGTTTATCTTTTTAAGATTAAGAGGAATTCTTGGTAAAAGAACTGGATTTGATGGAAAAGCACCGCCACAATTTGATAAAATTTTAAAAGAAGCTGTTGCTAAACAAGCCCCAAAACAAGAGACTTTTGATGACAATGCTCAAAAAGAATTTCTAAATGGCGCAAAAATTGCTTATGAAACCATTATTACAGATTTCAGTGATAATGATAACAAGTTAACAACAAGCAAACCTTTATTAAATAATGAAATCTACAATCAATTCAATGACGCGTTAAAAGAAAGAAGCCAAAGAGGACATTATGCAGAAATCACTTTTATAGGTATCAATTCTGCAATTATTAAAGAGCACAAAAAAATAGATAAAATTTTAAATGTTACAGTAGATTTTATAGCTGAGGTGATAACTTGTATTAAAGATAAAGATAAAAAAATTATATCAGGCGATCCAGAAAAGATAAAAAAAATCTATGACACATGGGTATTTTCAAGAGACATAACTTCGGCCAATCCTAACTGGCAACTAGTTAATACTTTAACCTAATTGACTGATAATATTTCACAAAAAGATAAAAAAGATTGGGAAAATTTTCTTTCAAAAAATGAAAAATTACCAAATAAAGATATCAAATTTGATAAAAAAATACCCTTAAAAATAAGATCAATAGATTTGCATGGATATACTCTCGAGCAAGCTAATAAATCGATTGAAAATTTTATTATCAAATCTTACCAAGAAAAAATAAACAAACTAATAGTTGTGACTGGAAAAGGAATTCATTCTCAAAATGAAAAGGACCCTTATGTCTCAAAAGATTTAAGTATTTTAAAATATTCTGTTCCTGAATTTATTTCAAATAATAAAAATTTAATGAAAATTATTTATGAGATGAAAGATGCGAAAATAGAGGATGGGGGTGGTGGAGCTTTTTATATTTTTTTAAAAAAAAATAAGCTATAAAATAAATTTTGAAAGATCTGTATCTTTAACTAAATTATCTAAATTTTTATTAATATATTCTTTATTGATAGTGATTTTTTCACCAGCACGATCTGTTGCTGTAAAACTAATTTCATCTAAAATTTTTTCAATTATTGTATGCAACCTTCTAGCGCCAATATTTTCAACAGTAGCATTAACTTCGGAAGCTACATTTGCAATAGTATCAATTCCATCATCTGAAAATTCAAGTTCTACATTCTCAGTTTTTAAAAGAGCCACATATTGTTTAATTAAACTAAAGTCAGGTTCCCTCAAAATTCTCTTAAAATCGTCGCTAGTCAATGCTTCTAGTTCAACTCTTATTGGCAGCCTTCCTTGAAGTTCGGGAAGTAAATCAGATGGTTTTGCAAGTTGAAACGCTCCAGATGCAATAAATAAAATGTGATCTGTTTTGATTGGACCATGTTTAGTATTAACGGTAGTACCTTCTATTAAGGGAAGTAAATCCCTTTGTACACCTTCACGAGAAACATCTCCTCCTACCCGATCTGTTCTTGCAGAAATTTTATCAATTTCATCTAAAAAAACTATTCCATTATTTTCAGTTGATAGTTTTGCTGCTTTAACAATTTTATCTTGTTCAATTAATTTATCAGACTCATCGTTTATTAAAATTTCATGAGATTCCTTTACAGTCATTTTCTTTTTCTTTTCTTTATTGCCCATTGATTTTCCAATCATTTCACCAATATTAATCATGCCCACATTTGCTCCTGGCATTCCGGGAATTTCAAAAGAAGTATTATTTGATCCAGTATCACTAACTGCAATTTCTATTTCATTATCATCTAAGTCACCATTTCGAAGTCTTTTTCTAAAACTTTCTCTTGTTGCAAGACTTGCTTTTTTTCCAACTAATGCATCTAAAACTTTTTCTTCTGCTAATTTTTGAGCTTGAGCATGAACTTCTTTTCTCATTTTTACTTTTTCCATTGAGATTGCAATTTCTATTAAATCTCTAACTATTTGTTCCACATCTCTTCCGACATAACCAACTTCAGTAAATCTGGTGGCCTCAACTTTAACAAATGGTGCTTCAGCAAGCTTCGATAGTCTTCTAGAAATTTCAGTTTTTCCAACACCAGTTGGACCAATCATTAAAATATTTTTCGGCAAAACTTCATTTTTCATCTCACCTCTAAGGGCTTGTCTTCGCCATCTATTCCTTAATGCAACTGCAACTGCTTTTTTAGCTTTATTCTGACCAACAACAAATCTATCTAATTCCGAAACTATTTCTCTTGGGGAAAGAGAACTCACCAAAGAATTTTCTTCTTTAGTACTCTTGTCTTTTGGAACTAGAGGAGTTACGTTTGAATTTTCCATTATATTTTAAAGACCTTAATATTATCATTTGTAAACACACAAATTTCAGATGCAACTTTGATTGCTTTTTTTGCAACTTCTTCAGCACTCATATCGGTTTCCAGTAAAACTTTTCCTGCAGCTAGAGCATAATTTCCACCAGAACCTATGCCTATAACATCACCTTCTGGCTCTAAAACATCACCAGTTCCAGAAATAATATAGCTATGCTCTTTATCACCAATAGCCATTAGTGCTTCTAATCTTCTTAGATACTTATCAGTTCGCCAATCTTTTGCTAATTCAACAGCAGCCCTTGATAGGTTTCCTGCATGTTTTTCAATCTTAGCTTCTAATCTTTCAAATAAAGTTAAAGCATCTGCAGTTGAGCCTGCAAATCCTGCAACCACATCACGTTTTTCAATTCTTCTAATTTTTGAGGCTGTACTTTTTACAACAGTATTTCCCATGCTGACTTGGCCATCTCCAGCCACTACCACTTCATTGTTTTTTCTTACTAGTACAATTGTTGTCATGATTGATAAATGGTAACTATTTGCTATTCTTCAAGTGTCGATTGCTGATATTGATATAGTTAGATTATGCATGTATACCTCTAAAATATATGGCTAGAAAAGGTAAAGTATCCAGAAAGACAAAAGAAACCAGCATTAGTGTAGAAGTAAATATTGATGGCAAGGGCCAGTATAAAATTGATACTGGAATTGGATTTTTAGATCACATGCTTGAACAACTATCAAAACATTCACTTATTGATTTAAAAGTAAAAGCAAAAGGTGACACTCATATTGATCTTCACCACACAACTGAAGATACAGGGATTGCAATTGGTGAAGCTTTAAAAAAAGCTGCAAATAAATTTATTGGTATTAAACGTTACGCACACAGAATTATTCCAATGGATGAAACATTAACAAGAGTTGCAATAGATGTTTCAAACCGACCTTACTTAATTTGGAAAGTAAAATTAAAAGTAGAAAAGCTTGGAGAGATGGATACCGAACTATTCAAAGAATGGTTCCAAGCATTTTCACAATCTGCAGGCATTACTATGCATGTTGAAAATATTTATGGAGACAATAGTCACCATATTATAGAATCTTGTTATAAAGCTTTAGCAAGATCATTAAGAGAAGCATTAGAGATGGACTCGAGAAGTAAAAAAAGTATTCCGTCGACTAAAGGCTCATTATAAGTTTAATGAATGTCACAATCGTTGATTATAATTCTGGGAACATAAGCTCTGTTATTAACTCATTTGAAGAAGTTGCCAAAGATAAAGTTAATATCGAAGTAACCTCAGACTTAAACAAGATTAAATCTAGTGATAAAGTAGTATTGCCAGGCCAAGGCTCATTTAAGAGCTGTGTTGATGCTTTAAACGATATAAATGGCTTAGTTGATAGTTTAAACGAATTTGCAATTAATAACAAAAAACCACTGCTTGGAATTTGTGTAGGTTTACAGATGTTTGCAGACATAGGCTATGAGGAAAAAGAGACAAAAGGCTTAGGTTGGATTTCAGGAAAGGTTTCAAAAATAGATAATCAAAATAATAAGTTTAAACTCCCACATATTGGTTGGAACGAAATTAATATTGTTAAAGATAGTAAGATTTTTAAAGATATAGATAATAATTCCCACATGTATTTTGTTCATAGCTATGAATTTATTCCTGAACAGAAAGATGTAATTTCTGCAACAACAGATTATTCATCAAACATTGTATGCTCTGTAGAAAAAGAAAATATTTTTGGAACCCAATTTCACCCTGAAAAGAGTGATAAAATGGGACTTAAAATGATTGATAATTTTATAAATCTATAGATATGAAAATATTTCCTGCAATAGATATTAAGGATAAAAAATGTGTGAGGTTAGTTAAAGGAGACTTTGATAACAAAACTGTTTATGAAATGTCTCCAGTTGATCAAGCGGGTAAATATAAAGATCATGGTTTTAAAAATTTACACATAGTTGATTTAGATGGAGCTTTAACTGGAGAGACAGTCAATCTGGATATCATTCAAGAAATAGTAAATAAATATGATATAATGATTGAAGTAGGAGGAGGCATTAGAAATATTGATGGTATTGAAAAATACACCAATGTAGGTGTTGAAAAAGTTATTTTAGGAAGTGCCGCCATAAAAGATAAAAACTTTTTAAAAGAAGCTTGTCAAAAATTTCCAAATAAAATTGCATTAGGTTTGGACGCTAAAGATGGATATCTATCAGTCTCCGGTTGGAAAGAAAATTCAAATCAATTAACTTTGGATTATCTAAAAGAGGTTAATAATTTTGGTGCCAGTAGGTTAATTTATACAGATATAAATCGTGATGGAATGAAGCATAGCCCTAACTTTGAAGAAACAGCAAAAGTTGCTGATGTTTCAAATTGTCCAGTGATTATTTCTGGAGGTGTTTCTTCAATTGACGATATTAAAAACGCAAAGAATTTAAACAATAATATTGAAGGCATAATTGTTGGCAAAGCAATATATGATGGTGATATTAAACTAGATGAATTGGCAAGAGAAATAGATGCTTAAAAATAGAATAATACCATGTCTAGATGTCAAGAATGGCCGTGTAGTGAAGGGTATTAACTTTGTTGATTTAAAAGATGCTGGTGATCCAATAGAACAGGCTAAAATTTACAGCGATGGTGGAGCAGATGAAATATGTTTTTTGGATATTACTGCTTCAAATGAAAATAGAGATACAATTTACGAAGTAGTTGAAAGAACATCCAGGAAATGTTTTGTTCCATTAACCGTTGGTGGTGGAGTTAGAAGTGTTGATGATATTAATAAATTATTAAATTGTGGAGCAGATAAAGTTTCAATCAATACTGCTGCCGTACAAAATCCTGACGTAATTATTGAAAGTTCCAAAAAATTTGGATCCCAATGTATTGTTGTTGCAATAGATGCTAAAAAAAATGAGGATAAATGGGAAGTTTTTACGCATGGTGGAAGAAATAATACAGGCATTGATGCAATAGAATTTGCAAAAAAAATGGAAGATTGTGGGGCAGGCGAACTGCTAGTTACATCTATGGATAGGGATGGAACACAAGTTGGTTATGATATTGACTTGATGTCTAACATATCATTAAAAGTTAATATACCCGTGATTGCTTCAGGTGGGGTCGGTAATCTAGATCATTTAGCAGATGGTATAAAATTAGGAAATGCTAGTGCAGTTTTAGCTGCTTCCATATTTCATTACGGAAAACATTCAGTAAAAGAAGCTAAGGAATATTTGGACTCAAAAGGAATTCCTGTTAGAATTTAATATGTTAAATACTTTAGAACACTTAATCAAACTTGCAAGAGAAAGAAAAAAAAATCCTATTGAAGGTTCTTATACAAACCAATTACTTTTAGATAAATCTTTAAGTAAATCAAAAGTATTAGAAGAAATAGATGAGTTAATAGAAGCAATTGAAGATGATACAAATAAAATTCATGAAGCAGCAGATGTTTTTTACCATTTACTAATTTATTTAGAAGCTAATGATATTAAAATTGAAGATGTCATGTCAGAATTAAAAAAAAGAAAAAAATGATTTATAATGAAAATAATATTTTTGCTAAAATTTTAAGAGGTGAAATCCCTTGTAATAAAATTTATGAAGATGATTTTGTTTTTTCATTTCACGATATAAACCCTCAAAAAAAAGTTCATGTTCTAGTAATTCCAAAAGGAAAATATATTGATCTTGATGATTTTAGTTTAAATGCATCCCCAGATGAGATGGTAGGTTTGATAAAGGGTATAAATAAAGTTGCTAAAAAACTAGGTATTTCAACAGAAATAGGCAAAGGTTATAGAGCTTTAGCCAATGTAAGTGATCATGGTGGTCAAGAAGTCCCACATTTACATTTCCATTTATTTGGAGGAGAAAATGTAGGTAGAATGGTTGAGTGAAACAAGAAGTTAGAAGAAATTATCTAGAAATTAATTCATTACAGGATTTAAAAGAATCAAAACTTCCCTCAGAAGATTATTCTTTGGAATTATTAGATCCTATAAATTTTCAATTAAATAAATTTCTTTATAAAAATATTGGCAAGAAACATAATTGGGTAGATAGACTAATTTGGTCAGAACAACAATGGATAGACTATATTTTAAGTAAAAAGGTTAAAACATATGTGCTTAAGTACAAAAATGATTTAGTAGGTTTCTTTGAATTAATATTTCATTATGAAAAAAAAGAAGTAGAGATTGCATATTTTGGAATATTAGAAGAATATCAAAATAAAAAATTAGGATCATACTTGTTATCTAGAGCTATAAAGAAATCTTTTGTAGAAAATATTAATCGTGTGTGGGTTCATACTTGTTCATTAGATCATAAAAATGCATTAACTAATTATATTAATAGAGGTATGAAAATTTATAAAACTGAAATATTAAAAATTTAGTTTTGCAAAGGTAGTTTAAATAAATTATTAGAAATTTTCTGGTTAATTCGGATTTCAGAAAGTAGGGTAATACTCAGATTTTGATACATATCTTTAGTTTGCCATCCTATTAAATCAAATGTTTTATTATCGAAAAAAATATTAATTTCGTTATTGTTTTCTATAATAGCGTAATTGATAAATGCTTGATCTATAATCTTTGCATTTAAATCATTAATTTTTTTAATTAAATAGTTTTTATCTAATATTAGATTCAGTGGCGTTTTTTGCAGAGGATATCTATAAAAACTTGTTGTAGTTTTTATGACTAAAGACCTACCATTGGATACTAAAACTTTATCATTATTTTTTAAATATTTGCAAAAAATTTTTTTAGGATACTCAATTATGCAGTTTCCATTTTCTATTTTACCATTAATATTTTGCTCAAATTCAAAACTTAAATTTTTAGTTTTTTCTAAATTTTCTATAATTTGAGTTTTATTATTTGCGTTAGTATTGGTAATAAAAATGAAAAAAAATAGAAAGATAAAATACTTAAGCATTAAAGAACATCTCTTTTACCTACATGATTAGCCTTACTGACAATTCCATCTGCTTCCATCATATCAATAATTCTTGCAGCCCTATTGTATCCAATTTGAAGTTTTCTCTGTAGAAATGAAGTAGAAGCTTTACCTTCTGATCGAATAATTTCTAATGCTTGTTGATAAAGCTCATCTTTATCACCTTGACTCTTGCTATCTCCAATTTCCTTTTCATCCGCAAAGTTTAAAATTTCATCTACATAATCAGGTTCTGCTTGTGATCTGAGTGAAGTATTAATTTTTTCAATTTCATTATCAGAAACAAATGGAGCATGTATTCTTACTATACGATTAGCAGATGACATGTATAACATATCTCCCTTGCCAAGTAATTGTTCTGCTCCTTGCTCTCCAAGAATTGTTCTACTATCTATTTTAGATGTAACTTGAAAAGATATTCTGGTAGGAAAATTGGCCTTAATAGTCCCAGTAATTACATCTACACTTGGTCTTTGAGTTGCCATTATAATATGAATTCCAGCTGCTCTTGCCATTTGGGAGAGTTTTTGAATATAATTTTCAATCTCTTTACCAGCAACTAACATCAGGTCAGACATTTCATCAACCACTACCACGATGTAGGGCATAGGCAGTTTATGTTTAGTATTATAACCATCAATATTTCTAACACCTTCTTTTGTCATTAATCTGTATCTACTTTCCATTTCTTTAACGACCCAACCAAGTACTGATGCTGCCTTTTTAGCTTCCGTAATCACCGGACATAATAAATGTGGAATTCCTTCATAAGTAGAAAGTTCAAGCATTTTTGGATCTATTAAAATGAACTTACATCTATCAGGTGTATGACGATATAGTAGAGATAATATTATAGTATTAATACAAACAGATTTTCCTGATCCTGTTGTTCCAGCAATAAGAAGATGTGGCATTGATGCTAAGTCACCTACAATTGGTTTACCTGAAATATTTTTCCCAAGTGCGATTGGTAATTTAATTTCTCGTTTTTTGAAATCAGGATTGTTTAAAATTTCACTTAAATAAACATTTTCTCTGGAGTTATTTGGAAGCTCTATTCCAACCGTATTACTTCCAGGTATTGTGGCAATCCTAGCCGATTCAGAACTAGTATTTCTAGCTATGTCATCAGACAAGTTAATAATTTTAGAAACTTTTACACCAGCAGCAGGCTCAAATTCATTAAGAGTAACTACAGGTCCATGGCTAACTTTTTTGATATTACCACTAACACCAAAATCCATTAAAATCTTTTCTAGAAACTCTGGATCGTGAGTTTCGTTTTTATTAAAATTTTCTCTTTCTTTTTTAGAAGGTGTTTTAAGCAAATCCAAATCAGGTAGTTTAAATTTAATTTTATTCTCAGGTATATTTTCAGTTTTTATAAACGGTAAATCTTCCTGAATAAGGTTTTTAATTTGATCTTGTGGAATATATTCATTAATTATTTCACTTTTATCAGTATAATTTTTAGTTTTATTATTTGAAAAGAAGTTAAAAATTTTTTTAATATTTTTATAAAAATTTTTATGATTGAAATTAATACTTATTAGAAACAGAATTAAGACTAATAGGATTAAGATGTAATAAGATATACTTTCATTAGTTTTTATTAAAGAATTTAAAAATGTTTGATCTAAAAAATTACCAACAAATCCACCATTGCCATTTATATAAAGAGTAAAATCTTCAGAATAAAAATGAGTTAAAAAAAGTGTACCAAAAATAGAATAAAGAATTCCAAAAAAAGTATTTTCAATAATTAAAAAAAATTCTTTTTCTTTAAATATATTAAAACCAGTAATAATAAATGTGAAAGACAATAAATATGCTATTAGACCAATAGATTGAAAAAATAAATCGGAGATGAAGCTTCCATTGAACCCTAATAAGTTTTTAATTTTGGTACCACTGGTAAAAATAAAATTTGGATCTTCAGGTGAGTAGCTTGCTAGGGCTAATAACAACATTATTCCTGCAATAAAAATTGTAAGGCCAAGAATTTCAGCCAATCTTTTAATGGCAAAATTAATCAATAAATCAGCTGTTTTTTTTATATTCATATAAATGAATCAATTTAATCACTTTGTATCATCTAATTTTTATTGTTAAAATTAAAAATATTATGAAAGTTTGCATACTAGGAAATGGTCTATCAAGCTTAACTTTAGCTAAAGCTTTAGTTAATCAAAATGTTTATGTCGAACTTATAACACAAAAAAAAAATTTAAAAATAGGTCAATCCAGAACACTTGGTATTTCAAAAAGTAATACTGATTTTTTTAAAAAAAATATAATTAATATTGAAAAACTTCTCTGGAAGTTAAAAAGGATTGAAATATATACGGATAATTTAAAAAATGAAAAGTTATTAAATTTTGAAAATAATAATGAACAAATTTTTTCTATTATAAGAAATCATGAATTATATAAAGTTTTGGAAAAAGATTTATCTAAAAATAAATATTTTACAAAAAAACATTTAACTAATAAAAATTTATCTTTTGTTAATAATTATGGAATAATAATTAATTGTGATTATTTTCATAATTTTACTAACAACTATTTTAGTAAAAAAATAATTAAAAAATATAATAGTATTGCTTATACAACCACCATTAAACATAAAAAAATTTTAAACAACATAGCATCACAAATTTTTACAAAAAGAGGACCTTTGGCATTTTTACCAATTTCAAATACAGAAACTTCAATAGTTTATTCAGTTCATAATTCCACTGAAAAAGAAAATAGTATAAGTGAATTAATTAAAAAATATAATTTTAAATATGAGATTATTAAAATAGATAAAATAGATAGTTTTGAATTAAAATCTTTAAATTTAAGATCTTATTATCATAATAATATTTTGGCGTTTGGTGATTTACTTCATAAAATTCATCCTTTAGCTGGACAAGGATTTAACATGACTATTAGAGACATAAGGGTTCTTATGAATATAATTAAAGATAAATTAGATTTAGGTTTACCAGTGGATAGCTCAGTGAATAAAGAATTTGAAAAAAATTTAAAACATAAAAACTTTATTTTTTCAAATGGGGTTGATCTTATTCATGAGTTTTTTAATATAGAAAGAAAAACAAATAATAATATTTTAAGTAAATCAGTTCAATTTTTAGGAAAAAATTCTTCAGTAAATAATATTTTCACAAAGATTGCAGACAAGGGAATTTTATCTTAAATTATTGAAGTGTCGTATTGTTGAAAACATCATGAGTGTATGTGCTTAAAATTTCAGCTATTTTATTTTTTCTTATATCAAGATTTTTAGCTTCTAATAAAACCTGTTTTTCTTCTAAAGAAAAAGGTGAAGCCATTGCTAAAGCATTTATTGTTTCATCTAGACTTTGTTTTTCAAGTTCTTTCCAATTAATTATGAAGCCTCTTTTTTCAAATAATGACTTTAAATCTTTAAAAATTAATTCAAGATCAGAAAATTTAAGTTCTTCTTTTTTTTCATTTAAATCTTGATAAAAATTTTGAAAATTAACCTCAAATTCTCTATATTTTTTTTCTGATTTAATTTCCTCAATAATTTCAAACCTAATTAATCCTTTTAGTTCAACTAGATATCTCCCATCTTCTGTTTCTTTAAAGCTAACTATTTTTCCTAGACAGCCAATATTATGCAATTTAGGAATTAACTGCTCGTTCCTTAGGTTTCTTGGTTGAATCATACCTATTAACTTGTTTGATTTCATACTTTCATTGATCATATCGATATATCGTGGTTCAAAAATATTCAATGGTACTGTGGTTTTGGGAAAAATTATAAAGTTACTTAATGGAAAAACTGGTATTTTTTTAGGAAGTTCAATTTTTTTCATAATATGACTTATTATATCATAAGATTGATTTAATCATTACTAAATTTATAAAAAGTTATAAATTATAATTGTTATTTTTTTTTACTTTAATAGAAAGTACAAATGATTTTCTGGGTAGCATCTTATCCTAAAAGTGGCAATACGTGGCTTAGAGCATTGTTAGCTTCATATTATTATTCTAACGATGGAACTTTTGATCAGAAATTATTAAAAAAAATTGAACAGTTTCCTCAAAAAAAAAATTTTTTTTCAAAATTTAATTATGATCAAAAAATAGTTGCTGATACTTCTAGATTTTGGATTAAGGCTCAAGAGCAGATAAATTCAGATAAAAAGTTAAGATTTTTTAAAACACACAATATCTTGGGTGGTTTAAATGGTAATCATTTTACTAATACTAAAAATACCATTGGGGGTATTTATATTGTGCGAGATCCTAGAAATGTTATTACATCTTTAAAAAATCATTTTGAAATGAATGATAGTGATGCTTTAGAATTTATGCTTAATAAAAATAAGTATACTTATAATTATCACGTAGAAAATGATTATAGTGATTTTCAATTTATTAGTTCATGGGAAAATAATTATAAATCCTGGAGAAACCAAAAATATATTCCTGTTAAATTTATAAAATATGAGGATCTAAATTCTAAAACTTATGAAGTATTTAAGGACTTAATAAGGTTTATTAATATAACCTCAAAAAATCAGAATATATTTAAAAAAGATAAAGCTCAAAAAGCTATTTATTCTTCATCTTTTGACAATTTGAAAACTATAGAAAGTAAAAATGGTTTTTCAGAATCTGTCTTATCAAAAAACCGCATAAAAAAAATTTCATTTTTTCACTTAGGTCCAAAAAATAATTGGAAAAATATTTTTAGTGAAGATTATCAAAATAAGCTTACTCTGAAATTTGAGAGTAATCTTAAAGAATTAAATTATATTTAATCAAAAATAATTTCTTATTGCTTGCAATTATAAAAACCTATATTTATAATAAGTTTTACACAAGCGGGCATAGCTCAGTGGTAGAGCGTCTCGTTGCTAACGAGGTAGTCCTTGGGTTTTTACCCTTGGTAATGTTAGTCTTTCTCAACGTCTAGTTAATCTCGACACACTTTGACACAGAAAAGAAAAGAAAAACTATGGTGAGTGGCATAAAATATAATTGTAATTAAACTGTTACAAATTTTTCATCTTATTTTGATAACTTTTCAGAAAATGTAAAAAGGAATATTTAATGATAAAATTTATCTTAGCAGGCCTTCTGGCTTTAACCGCATTTGTTAGTACAGTAAATGCAGACTTTAAAGAAATTGGGAAATTTGGAACACCAGCAAATAACCCTAGTGCAGAAGAAACATCAGCAGAAATAATTGCAGCAACAGCAGATGGCATGAAACTGGTATATAGCGATAGCCCTGCAAACGCATTAGGCATGATTGATATTACTGATCCAGCAAATCCGAAACCATTAGGCTCAATGGATTTGGGTGGTGAACCAACTAGTGTTGCAATCAAAAATGGACAAGCATTTGTAGGTATTAATACTTCTCTAAATTATGTAGAACCAAGTGGTCACTTATTAGTTGTTGATCTTGCCTCAGGAAAAGAAGTTACAAAAGTAGAATTAGGTGGACAACCAGACTCGGTTGCAGTTAGTCCAGATGGAACTTTTGTAGCAATAGCTATAGAAAATGAACGTAACGAAGATATTAATGATGAAAAGATTCCACAACTTCCAGGGGGTTTTGTGGCAATTGTTAATTTAGCAGATAACAGCGTTACTAAAGCCGACCTAGTTGGTTTTTCAACTATTGCTCCTAACGATCCAGAGCCTGAGTTTGTTGATATTAACGACCTGGGTGAGATAGTTGTTACAATGCAAGAGAATAACTGGATGGCAGTTATTGATAGCAGCGGAAAAGTAATTTCAGAGTTTGATGCCGGACTGGTAACATTAGTAGGTGTTGATAACAAAAAAGATGGTGAACTAAATATGGTTGACACCATTGAGAATGTTCGTAGAGAACCAGACGCAGTTAAGTGGATTGACAATGAACATTTTGCAACTGCAAACGAAGGTGACTATAAACATAAAGCACCAGGTCAAGCAAAGCGTGGTGGTAGCCGTGGATGGACAATCTTCAATAAAAATGGTTTGGTGGTATACGAGTCAGGTGCGTCATATGAAAGAGCAATTGCTTCAGCAGGTTACTGGCCAGAAAAACGTGCTGAGAAAAAAGGTGTAGAACCAGAGTCAGTCGAAGTAGCAACATATGGTGATACACGTTATATTTTTGTAGGTGCTGAAAGAGCAAATGCTATTGGCGTTTATAAAGCAAATGATTTAACAAACCCAGAATTAGTTACTATATTACCAACAGGTATTGGACCAGAAGGATTAGTTGCTATTCCACAACGTAACTTGTTTGTAAGTGCTAACGAAAAGGACAAAGAGAAATCAGTTACAATTTATAGCCTAGACTAATAGTTAAACAAAGTTCAGGAATATACTTGTTACTTAATACCTTGAAATGAATTAAGTTTGGGGGCTTTGGCCCCCACAATAAACTTTCATCTTTAGGTTTTAAAAAAAATTTCGACACACACGACACAGTTGGTGATAAATTTTACTAATTTAACTAATACTTGCATTTATAAAAACCGCTAACTATAATAGTTTTTTACAAGCGGGCATAGCTCAGTGGTAGAGCGTCTCGTTGCCAACGAGAAGGTCGAGGGTTCGACCCCCTTTGCCCGCTCCATTAAAATATAGATTATGATAATATGGATATCCTCATACCCCAAAAGTGGAAATACCTACTTTAGATCTTTTTTATCTTCTTATTATTTTTCAAAAGAGGGTGAATTTGACTTTAATCTTTTATTAAACATTAATCAATTTCCAGCATTAAGATACTCAGATGTTAAATCTTATACTTACGTTGAAGCTGCAAAAAATTGGACAATAAATCAAAAGAAATTTTTTACTAAAGAAAAACTTTTTTTTTTAAAAACTCATAATTCTTTAGAGGAATACTTTGGATATAGATTTACAAAATCTTCAGAAACCTTAGGGGCAATATACATAGTAAGAGATCCAAGAAATGTTATTTCTTCGATGTGTAATCATTACTCGATGAATTTTAATGAGATGTATAATAAAATGATAGATGAAAATGCTTCCTTGTCTACAAAAAATTCTGATGGTGATTTAAGTAATTTTTCTTTTTTAGGAAGTTGGTCTAATCATTATAAATCCTGGAAAAATAATTTTGAATTTAAAACTTTATTTGTTAAATATGAAGATCTTGAAGAAAATGCACATGATGAATTTTGGAAAATACTTACATTTATAGAAGAGTTAACTGGTAAAAACGAGCGTATAAATAAAAGGAAATTTAAGAATGCAATTAATTCAACTAGTTTTTCTAGTCTTAAACAAAAAGAGAAATTACATGGATTTAAAGAGAGTCTTACATATAAAAAAGACAATAAATCAAATTTTTTTAATTTAGGTTTTAAAAATAAATGGCAACAAAATTTACCTGAGGAAATTTCAAGCAAAATCAAAGATAAATTTTTTAATGAACTTAAAGAACTAAAATATGAGTAGTTTGAAAGATAAGAAGTGTGTTCCATGTGAAGGAGGTGTTATCCCTTTTGATATATCTGAAATTCACAAATATCAAAAGAAAGTAGATGGTTGGGATATTTCACAAGATATCAAGGAAAAATTTTTTTTAAACAAAAGATTCAATTTTAACAACTTTATAGAAAGTCAAGAATTTATTAATAAAGTAGGAAAAATCTCAGAGGATGAGGGACATCATCCAGATATATCATTTGGATGGGGATATGCAGAAATTAAAATAACTACTCATGCAATAGAAGGTTTATCTGAAAACGATTTTATTCTGGCTGCAAAAATTGATCAGTTAGCTTAATGTCTAAAGTGCCTAGTTTTTGAAAAAATTAATATAGTATTTGTTTCATTTGCAAATTTGATAATTTCTTTATCTCTTATAGATCCAGAAGGTTGAATGACTGCCGTCACACCTGATTGTACTAATTTTTCTATACCGTCTACAAAAGGAAAAAATGCATCAGATGCAGCAACTATGTCATCCTTTATTTTCATAAACTTATTCATTTTATCAATTGCAATTTGACAACTATCTAATCTACTTGGTTGACCAGATCCAATCCCAGCTGTTGTTTCATTAGTTGCTAAAACAATTGCATTAGATTTTACATATCTACAAATTTTAAAAGCAAAAATAAGATTTTTCATTTGATTTTGATTTGGTTTTCTTTTGGATACAATTTTAAAATCTTTAATGCTAAATGCATTTGTATCTTCGGACTGAACCAATATTTCATCATTATTAGATATATATTTTAACTCATCTTTTAAGGTATAGTTTGAAGCATCAATTAACCTTAGGTTTTTTTTTCTTTTAAGAATTTTAATTGCATCAGCATCAAAATTATTTCCAATTACAACCTCGAGAAAAAGCTTACTTAATTCTTTTGCGACAATTTTAGTGACTTTGTAATTACAAGAGACTATTCCACCGAAAGCACTTACTGGATCGCATTCAAAGGCTGAAACATAACTTTCAAGATGATTTTTTTTGATAGATACCCCGCATGGATTTGCATGCTTAACAATTACAGTTCCTATATTTTTAGGCAAGGATTTAGAGATGGTTAATGCTGCAAAGATATCGTTATAATTATTGTAGCTTAACTGTTTTCCATGAATTTGTTTTATATTTAGGGCAGAATTTTTTGAATAGATAGCACTTTTTTGATGAGGATTTTCACCATATCTTGGTGTTTCAATTAAATTAGCATGAAAAGTTTTTTTTTCTGGAAAAGTTGTATTGGATATTTTGTTAAAATAATTTGAAATAATTGAGTCATAGTAAGCAGTTTCTGTAAATGCAATTCTTGATAATTTTTTTCTAAACTCTAGGGTAGTAGATCCATTATTTTTTTTTAATTCTTCAATTAATTCTTCATATTGATTTGAAGATGTAACCACTGTTACATCAACATAATTTTTAGCAGCAGACCTGACCATTGTTGGTCCTCCAACATCTATATTTTCAATTATCTTGTTATGATTTTGTGTATTTTTTAAAGTATTTTCAAATGGATAAAAATTAACAATTACTAAATCTATATTTTCAAAATTATTATTACTTAAATCTTTTAAGTGATTTTTGTTATTTCTTTTATTTAAAATACCAGCATGAATTTTAGGATGAAGTGTTTTAACTCTTCCATCTAAAATTTCTGACGAATTTGTAAATTCAGAAACTTCCAAACACTTAAATTTTAATTTTCTTATCTCCTTATAGGTACCACCAGAACTAATTATTTTTATTTTATTTTGTTTTAAGATATTGAGAAGTGATTTTAAATTTTTTTTATCTGAAACAGATATTAAGGCTGTTTTAATTTTTTTCATTATAGTTTTGTAATTTCCCATCTAATAATTTCTTCTGCCCCATGAGTTATCCCTGATATAAAAATATTATGGTTTTCTTTATAAGAATTTTTATTACCGAAATACAACCCATTATCAATACTTATATCAAATTTATCACAGCTAAACTTCCAACCTTCATCTTCTAATTCTATTAGTATTGACTTATTATCCTGTGTTTTCATCACTTTTGAGCCAGGATTTAAATGAAACCTAATATCAAATTTTACATTATTATCTTTATTATTTCTTATTATTTTATCAGTACCAACAAATTTTGTTTGTTCGGGATAAAACTCGATCTCTCTATTATGGATAGAACCAAATTTTTTAAGATAACCATCATGTGAAGCTGAAATTTTCCAATAATTATCTTCAAATATCAAATTTTTATTTATAATTTTTAAACCTTGATCAATTACGTAGCCTGATGTTTCTCTTTTTTTAAAACTACAAGAAGAGTAATCTTCAATTATTAAAGTACTTTGTAACGCAGTACTTTTTGAAAGTTTATTAAGTTTATTTTGTTTATTAGCAAAGTACCCTGAATTACTTATTAACTTTTTTCCATTTGATATTATCTCAAAAGATAAAGCACCAGACTGATAATTATTTGAATGAGTACTAATTGGACTAGGTCCTATGTCCATTGTTAATATAATTTTTTTATTTTTAAGAATTGCATAACCGGCAACTTCTTTATTTTCATTTTTAAATGTGTATCCAAATCTTTTTAAATATTGATCAAATTCATTATTGTTGGATATATAATTCCCATTAAATAAGATGTCATGCTTTATGTTTTGCCAAATAAAAGCATAGCTTAATCCAAGATAATATATAGTTTCATCGATATATTCTGGAACTGTATTCTGAGACTCCTTAAACCACTCTCTAATTACAATGAAGTATTTTAGATAAAAAATTAGCTGATTAATATTTCTTGAATTTGGAAACCCCTGATTATTAATCGAAGATTTAATAATTTTTTTTAGAATATTTAATCCATTATCAAGATAATTCTTATTATTTTGGTAAGCTAATCCTGTTAAAATGATTGCGGCACATCCAACCATTTTATTTTCAAAATCATTTGAATTTCTTATTTCACTCAAAAGATGATTTGTCTGTTTCTGAATACAGTGGTTAAATTTTATTCTATATTCTTTATCACCGTCCTTATAAGTAAGCTGGTGATTGGATAACCAAGAAATTATTCTTTTAGATGTAAGATCAAAATTCCAACTTTTATCATTATATCTATTGTTATTATCTATCCAATTCACGATTAATGATTGGACTGTTTTTTTTGAAGATTTAAGATCTAAACTAAAAAACCAAAAAAAATTATTTAATTTTTCATAGTCTTTTATTTTTATATTATTTTGCCAAATAGATTCTAAAGCAAAATCTTCAATCCTATATTTCTTTTTTTGGTATTTAACTATCGATGAAAATAAGTGAGGGCTTGGTTTGTACTCAAAATTATTATTAAAAACCTTAGATATTTTTTTATTATAGAAACTAGAATTTTGATAAATCTGATAAATATTTTTTTTTGTATTTAAATAAATTAGACTTAAATTACCTAATAAGCTTTTATTAATCATTAATTTATTTTAATTTTAATAAATTAATATTTTTTTTTATGTCCCCATTGTTACTTTTAAATATCGTTGTACCAGAAACAAGAATATTTGCTCCCGCATCGATTGCTTTTTTACAGTTTTCAAAATTTATTCCTCCATCAATTTCAATATCAAAATTTAGATTTCTTTCGTCTTGAATTTTACTTAGTTTCTTAATTTTTTCTAAAACTTCAGGCATAAATTTTTGACCACCAAACCCAGGATTAACACTCATTATTAATACTAGATCAATTTTATCAAGGAAATCTAAGATTAAATCAATTTTTGACTCAGGGTTAAGTGATACACCTACCTTTTTATTCAATTGTCTAATTTTTAAAATAGAAGCTTCCAAATCATTAGTCGCCTCTGGATGAATAGTTATAATATCTGCCCCTGCCTCAGCATAAGACTCAATATATTTATGAACTGGAGAAATCATTAAATGTACATCAAACTTAAGTAAGCATTGTTTTCTAAGAGCCCTAATTACTGGTGGTCCAATTGTTAAATTTGGCACAAAATGACCATCCATTACATCTACGTGAATCATATCCGCACCTCCTTCTTCGAGTCTTTTAATTTCATTACCTAGTTGACTAAAATCAGCAGATAAAATTGATGGTGAAATTTGTATTTTTTTCATTGTTAGCAAACTCTATTAGTATCAATTTTTAAAATTTAATTGAATTAAATAATTGATAAATATTTCTGGAAATTTCACTTTCCAGAGGAAAAGAAAGCATGCCCATTACAGAATAACCTAATATATATGGCATTAAGTAAAATCTAATCATAAAAAAAAACCAGGCCACATATAATGGTACCAATGGTGCAATAATGAAAGCTGGTGTTATAGGTTTAAATATTTTTATTATAGGATTGGTATATCTAACAAATACCTTCATAAAAAAAAATTCCGAATCTTCTTTTTGAAAAATATTCATCGCAACTCTTCCTATTAACGTCCACATAATTACCCCAAACAGATAATCTATAAAGTAAACTAGAGGATGAAAATTAGCAGACATTAAGAAATTTATATTTGAAAATAGGTTGAATTAAAAGGGGCGAAATTAATCGCCCCTAGAATTAAGATTTATGCTCTATTTACCTGTAACGGTTCTACCGCTCGGTATACGAACTTCATCAACCATTTTTTGAGTTGCTTTATCTGGCGCTTCAGTCATTAAACTTACAACGACCATAGCAACCAAACTAACACCAGCTCCGAAGATACCAAATGTTAACTGAGTAAGTCCTAAGAATCCACTTCCACCAGTTCGTACCCAAACCAGGTACCAAATAGCAGAACCAAGACCTAAAACCATACCAGCAATAGCACCTTGTCTGTTAGCTCTTTTCCACCATACACCAAGTACAAGTGGGAAGAACAAACCAGACATCGCAAAGTCAAAAGCCCAGATAACTGAACCTAAAATACCTTGGATCTCCATTGCTGCAATAGTTGCTCCAGCAAAACCAATTACTACAAGTAATACTCTTGCAACAAGCAGTCTTTTTGCAGTCTCCGCTTTTGGATCAATCATTTTGTAATAAACGTCATGAGAGATCGCATTCGCAATTGCTAGAATCAAACCATCAGCTGTAGACATGGCAGCAGCCATACCTCCAGCAGCAACTAGACCTGAAATTACATAAGGTAATCCAGCTATTTCTGGAGTTGCTAACACAACCGCTTTACCGCCCATGAAAAACTCATTTAATTCAAGAGTTCCATTGCCGTTAAAGTCACTGATGAACATCAAGTTTGCTTGGTTCCAGTTTTGAAACCAATCAATTGACTGAACTTCAGCAAATGATTTTCCAATAATACCTGTTGGTAAAGATGGATCGATCAACGATAGTTTAGACAGTGTTGCTAACATTGGTGCAGAAGAATACAGAAGGAAGATAAAGAATAACGACCAACCAACTGATTTTCTAGCTGCTTTCACGCTTGGAGTAGTAAAGTATCTCATCATCACGTGTGGTAATGATGCTGTTCCCATCATCATCGCCAACGCCAATGAAATAAATGCCCAAGGTGTTGCGTTTACTGCAGAGTGAGCTTTAGTTATTCCAGCCAACCCTTTAGGTACCGTTGCTAGATCAGCAGCAGAGTTTTTAACAAACCCAAACTGTTGTTCTAATTCACCAATTCTAGCCACTTCATCAGCTAACATAAAGTGAGGAAAGAAACCTGCACCCATTTTGTTACTGATCCAAAAAATTGGAAGTAAGTAAGCTATAATTAAAACGATATATTGCGCAACCTGTGTCCAAGTTACCGCTCTCATACCCCCTAACATTGAACAAAGTAAAATACTTATCAGTCCAATATATACAGCGTATTTAAAGTCGATATCTAGAGCAACAGATGCAATAGTACCCGTAGCGTTTATCTGTGCAGTCACATAAGTAAATGAAGCAACAGTTAAAACTATTACTGCACATAATCTTGCTAAATTACCACCGTATCTTGTACCCACAAAATCTGGAACTGTGTAACATCCAAATTTTCTTAAGTATGGTGCTAATAAAGTTGCAACCAATATGTAACCACCAGTCCAACCAACAAGTAGAGCCATATATCCATAACCTTTAAAATAAATACCACCTGCCATTGCAACGAATGAAGCACCAGACATCCAGTCTGCTGCTGTCGCCATTCCATTGAATACAGTGGGGACTTGTCTTCCGGCCACGTAATATGCATCTGCTTGAGCTGTTCTTGATAGATAACCGATTAATGCATAGATGAATATTGTAAAAGCAACAAAAGCAACACCTATTGCTTTTGCAGTCATACCCATCTGTTCACCAATTGCCATTAAGATTATGAAACCTATAAAACCTCCCGTATAGATTCCGTAAACTTTTGGCAAATTGTCTATAAATTTACCTTTAATCATTAGCTATCCTCTCTTTCGTTGAAGCCGAATTCTTCATCGATTTTTTCTTGTCTATTCGCAAACCAGAAAACTAGTATTACGAAAATTCCAAGAGACCCCTGGCATGTAAACCAATACGTCCATGGGTAACCGAAAGGTCCAGTGACCTCATTCATTTCAGCTGCAAAAAGGAAGATGCCAATTGAGAATACAAACCAGATTGCCAGTGTTACAAATAACAATGACCTGGTCTTTTCCCAGTGTTTTTCTGCGTTTGACATGTATACCTCTCTCTTTTTAGTTATAACTAATCAAAACCATAACCATTATGAGGGCTTTGAAAAGAATAAAAATTGTTCATAATAGGTACTTATTTACTTACTTTTTTAGGGTATAATTGCCACATATATGAATTTTTATGCAAAAATATAAACTCTCATGGCGCGACATATCATTTAATGATTTTAAAGTTTATTTATTTGCTTTGTTTAAGGCATTCATACCAAAAAAAAAAATTAAGAACCTAGATGAACTTGAACACTTTATTCAAACAAAGTCAGCTTGGGTAACACAAGTAACTTTATATAGTTATTTAAAAACAAGAATGGGCACCAGGTATGTTCTTCATTTTGACAATGATGTTTTTATGTCATCTCTTAATATAGCTAAATGGAATATTTATTCTGTTGCTTTACAAGATTTAACATTTTTTACATTTTCATATTTAAAAGTTAACCTAAATTATCAAAACATTGATCAAGCTAAAGAAATTTTTAATAAAATTTTAGATGATGAAATTTCTAATAAGATGCCACTAGAAATAATAGAGGAAGCAAAAAAAAATTTTGATGAAAGATTTAAAAATATTAACTGGGAGTCTTATCATAGCGATCTTCCATTTAACCCAAGTGCTCTATCTTTATATAAATGGGCGCCTATAGCTGAAGAACTTAAAAGTTTAGATCGAAAAATTGTCTTAAATTCAATGATATTAAAATGGGATATTATTAGAAAAGAATTTGAAAAATTAATTGAATTTTAAATATTTTTTCTATTATCCACTAAGCTTTGGACTACACCTGGATCAGCCAAAGTAGTTGTATCGCCTAATTGTCCATGTTCATTATGTGCAATTTTTCTTAAAATTCTTCTCATTATTTTCCCAGATCTGGTTTTTGGAAGTCCTGGAGTAAAATGAATCAAATCTGGAGTAGCCAAAGGTCCGATTTGTTTTCTAACCCAAAGTTTCAAGTCTCTTTCTAGTTCACCGGATTCTCTCTCCCCTGCATTTAGAGTAACATAACAATATAATCCATTACCCTTAATATCGTGAGGATAACCAACCACAGCAGCTTCTGCTACTTTTGGATGAGCAACGAATGCACTTTCAATTTCAGCGGTACCTAGATTATGTCCTGAAACTATGATTACATCGTCCACTCTACCTGTAATCCAGTAGTAGCCATCTTTATCTCTTTTACATCCATCTCCAGTAAAATACTTTCCATCAAACTGAGAAAAATAAGTATCAATAAATCTTTGATGGTCTCCATAAACAGTCCTCATTTGACCTGGCCATGATTGAGCAATACAAAGTCTTCCTTCGCCTGCACCTTTAATTTCTTTACCACTTTTATCTACTAGAACAGGTTTTATCCCATAAAATGGCTTTGTAGCTGAGCCTGGTTTTAAAGGAATAGCGCCCGTTTGAGGAGCAATCATTATTCCACCTGTCTCTGTTTGCCACCAAGTGTCAACAATTGGGCATTTAGAATTACCAACTGTTTTGTAGTACCACATCCAAGCCTCAGGATTAATTGGTTCACCAACAGTACCTAGTAACTTAAGAGATTTTCTTGAAGTTTTTTTAACAGGTTTATCACCTTCCCTCATTAGAGCTCTAATTGCTGTAGGAGCTGTATAAAAGGTGTTAACTTTAAATTTATCTATTATTTGCCACCACCTAGAAGTATCTGGATAGTTAGGAATTCCTTCAAACATAACTGTAGTTGCTCCATTAGCAAGTGGACCATAAATAATATAACTATGACCAGTTACCCAGCCAATATCTGCTGTACACCAATAAATATCTTTAGGTTTATAATTAAAAATATACTGATGAGTCATTGAAGCATAAACCATATAACCACCAGTAGTATGCAAAACTCCTTTGGGTTTTCCAGTTGAGCCCGAGGTATAAAGAATGAATAAAGGGTCTTCTGCATTCATTTCTTCAGGTTCACAATTATTAGAAACGTCTTTTACTAATTCATGATACCAAACATCTCTTTTTTTATCCCAGTTGATATAATTTCCTGTTCGCTTAACAACAATACACTTTTTAACATTAGGACAACTCTCCAATGCTTCATCAGTTGTATATTTAAGAGGAATAGTTTTTCCACCCCTTACACCTTCGTCTGCTGTAATAATATATTCAG
>JACWEP010000013.1:0-15000 GCA_014653375.1 Pelagibacterales bacterium SAG-MED48
TTGAACTTCAAAAATTAAAAATTTCAACTAAAAATGGTGGTCTAAGTAAAGAAACTTTTAATTTGAATGAAAATGAGAGTTTTCATCATGATGAAACTTTGTCACCAAAATTTTCTTCACAAAATTGTCTTGGTAATACTGATGGCAATATAAATTTTAGTGATCATAAAAATGAAATAAATTTTAAAATATTTAATGAAGTAGGTATTTCTGCACCTATGTTAAATTTTCAAAGAGATAAATTTAATTCATATTTTTTGAGACTTTTAACTTCTTTTCAGGAGAACAATGACATAAAAAACAATTTTGATAACAAGGTTTTTGAAAACTTAATATCTATAAAAATAAATCGATAAACGTATAAAATAAATTAAATATAAAAATGAAAATACTAATTACAGGATCAGCTGGTTTTATTGGCTCAGCGCTTTCAATAAAATTACTAAACAAAGGATATTCAGTTGTAGGTATTGATAATCATAATAAATATTATGACGTATCTCTAAAAGAAGCGCGTTTAAAAAGACATATCAACAATCCCAATTATAAACACATCATAATGAGTATTGAAAATAGAGAAGGCCTAGAAAAAACATTTAAAGATGAAAAGTTTGATATTGTAATAAATTTAGCCGCACAAGCGGGTGTTAGATATTCAATTGAAAATCCTTTAGTGTATATTGATTCAAATTTACTCGGTTTTGCAAATATACTTGAGGGCTGCAGACACAATAAAGTTAAACATTTAATTTATGCATCATCAAGTTCTGTATATGGACTTAATGCTAAACAACCATTTTCAACTCATGAAGGTACAAACCATCCAGTAAGTTTATATGCTGCAACAAAAAAAGCTAATGAGCTAATGGCTCATGCTTATAGCCATTTATATAATTTGCCCACCACAGGTTTAAGATTTTTTACTGTGTATGGTCCTTTCGATAGACCGGATATGGCTTTGCAAAAATTTGCAAAAGCAATTATGAATGATCAGCCTATAAATGTTTTTAATCAAGGTAATCATTTAAGAGATTTCACTTACATTGATGACATTATTGAGGGAATATGTAATGTGATAAAAAAACCAGCATTTACAAATGTTGATTGGAATAGTAAAAATCCTGATCCCGCAACTTCTAGTGCACCTTATGGAGTTTATAATATAGGTAATAATAATCCTGTGAACTTAATGGATTATATTAAAGCTCTCGAAAACTCACTTGACAAAAGAGCAAAAAAAATTTTTTTAGACCTTCAGCCTGGCGATGTAATTGATACCTATGCTGATATAAAGTTTCTTTACTTAGACCACCATTTTTAGTTGAAATTTTTAATTTTTGAAGTTCAAAAATTTTATGGTTTAAATTAAAATAATTACATCTCATTGTTAAAAATTTTTCATTAAAAGTTTTAATCTTATTGTATAGGAATAATATTTTTTCTTGTGTATCGAAAAACCATTTTTTTTCAATATATACGATATTTTCTTTATAAAATTGATTACTCAAAATTATAAAATTATTTTTTTTAGTAATTTTTATATCTCCTCTTTGATCTAAATCAGAAAATTTAAAGTTAGCATTTTCCACTACATTATGCCCATTATAAAAATCTGCGTTCAATTTATCGTTATAGTAAAATCCTTGATTATATTTTGTTAGATAACGACATTTCAATTTACCTTTGAACAAACCAAAGGAATTTAAAGTTAATCCCCTTTCCTTATCAAATTCAAAAAAATATTTTGCGTCATTATAAAAAATAGAGTTTTTTCCATTTTCTAATAAATACTTATTTCTCCTCAGATTACCTTTGTTAAATTTTCTAACAAGAAATTTGGTTACAGATATTTTCTTACTAAACTTGTTTTCTTCTTTTTTGATTTGAGAAAAAATTTTTTTCCACCTTTTTTTTTCAATATGAGTTCTGAAATCACTACTCCAATAATAACAAAGTTTTTTTAAAATATCATTATTTTTGTTACTATTTAAATAAATTCTCCAACATGCTGTATTGAGTCTGTAATTATCTTGCCCACCGACATACCACCTTAGAGGATTATATTTTATTTGTTTTTTTGTGGGAAGATTATTTTTAAGTGAAGTTATATCAATTAAATTTTTTTCGAATTTTGATCTAAAATTAATTTTATTTAAATTATTAAGATTTAAAAAATTGAACTTCTTTTTTTTAAATTCACTTAATACTTCAGAAATTTTTTGCCACTCACTTGAATTTTGGTTTAAAATCTTTGACTCGTTTTCAAATCTTTTTAATCTAAAATCAAATATTTCTACATCACTTCCATAAATATTTACTATCCCTTCTTGAGATTTATTTACTTTTTTAAAAATTTCAAGATACTTTAATTCACTTAATTTAGAATGAATTGTCTTTTGAAAATTTTGGAAATTAGTTGAAGAGTTCCATAATACATCAATTGTATTTTTATTACCTTTTAATTTTTGAGGATAAAATTTAAATTTTTGATTTATATTTTTATTATTTTTAATACAGTCCCAATCCATGATTAAAGTTTGATATTTTTGACTTTTATATAAATCTACAACTGATTTTGAAAAACATTGCTCATTAACGTAAGCAATTTTAGGAACTTGATTTAAAATTTTTTTATAAATCTGCTTTCCATATATAATATTAAAACTGTTTACCTTGGCTGGTATAAGCGGAAAAATTGCTTGTGTATAAGAAGAACCAATTAAATACGTTTTGTTCTGTAAAAGTAATTTTTTAAAAAGAATTATCCATTTTTGATCTAACTTGTTAATTTCATTAAGAGTCCAACCAGTAATTTCAATTCCAATATTAAAATCTGACTTATCTATTAAATTTAATAATGGCCAATAACACTTTTTTATAACCTCTTTTCTTTTATTTTCTGGAAGGGAAGAAAAAAATAAATTTAAGTGAAAAAATAAATATGCAAATTTTTTTTTTTTCATAATATGATTATAAATTAATTAATATATTTTTATATTTTTAAAGCTTTTATGATCTATTTAATAACAAATGTATTTCCTTAGATAATTTTTCTGAACCATTTACTGACATTTTTTTTAATGCATTGATAGATAGTTTTTTGGCTAATTTTTCATCAATTATAAGATTTGATAGTTCTTTAATAGCAGTTTCCAAATTAAACGAAACTTTGGCAACATCTTCTTTAGATAAAGCCAACAGATCCTTATCGTCTTTATTATCATATGGCGAAAACACAATTGTTGGAATTCCATATTGCAATACTTCGAAAAAAGATATTCCAAACACTGTTAGTATATAATTGCTACCTACAATAAGTTCATCTAGTTTTTGGGGTGCATCATGAAATATCCATTTCAATTTACACTTTTCAGGAATGATAGGATCTTCAGATAACGGTCCTTTAACCCAATGTACTTCTAAATTTTTATCTAATATTTGATCTAATTGAGTTGGAAGAGTTTTTCCTAAATTTGAAATATCACTTCCACCAGTCAAAACTAGTATTTTTGAACCTGGTTTCCATTCTTCATGATTAATACGTTTTTGTATAAGATATGTATCCCATCCTGATCTTAATAAACTTTTACAATTACTATGTTTGGTGGTATCAAAATTAAATGATGGTATCCAGATAAGATCAATTATATCACAATACTCTATTAAAGAGTCGATGCTTATTACTAAAATTTTTTTCTTTTTTAATTTTGTGATTAGCTTGTAAAGATTATTTTTATTATAATTTTGATGGATATCAAATACTATTGCTTTGAAATTATTATTTTCTAATAAACCTTGAATAGTTTGACTAAAATCATTTTGAATTGAAAAGTTGTGTGTCACAAAACTACCCAACTCATCTTTTTTAATTAAATTTCCAAATATTAAAAATTCTGGAACAACTTTTTTATCTTTTTTTAAAGTTTGAGCCAATGCTAATAGTCTTGATAAATGACCCAAGCCTATCTTGGGGCTAGTGTAACAAACTAATAAAATTTTTGACATTTATTATTTATTTAGAAGTAAATGTCTTGCGAATTGATTTAAATGGTCTTAACCCATCTGACGGGTCAGTACGCCATTCACGATCAGATAATTCTGAAGGTACTGGTTCTTTAATGCCATTTCCATCTGTTTTCTCCACATCTCTAATTTGTTTAATAACTTGCTCAATATTATGAGGCAACCAACAATGACCTGCATTAAATTCTGCTCCTTTGCCCTCTAAGTCTAAATGAAATTCTATGATTTTTGCATCCCATTTATGAATTGCACGATGAATTACTCCAGGGCTTACTGTATGATCTGACCAGCCCACTTCACATTTAGTTACTTTTCGAATGGTGTCAATTGCAGATAAATTTGCTTCACTAGGTGGTGTTGGATAAGCAGAAGTACAATGAAGCACTTTGGGCTCACAGCCATTTTTTCGCAAAACATCTACTGCATGTTTTATTTCATCCAAATTAGCCATCCCAGTTGAAATAATCACAGGCTTTTTGGTAAGTGCACAAGCAATTAATAAGTCATCCCAAAGTAATTCATAAGATGCTATTTTATAAAAATCTACATATGGTTCTAACTCTTTAACCGCATCAAGATAAAAAGGTGTGCAGCTAAATTGAATATTTTTTTCCTTACATCGCTTAGCCAGTATTGGCAAAAACTCTATTGGTAACTCCCATTTTTTTCTGTCTCTATGTTTTTTTGAATTTTCTAAAATCTCAGATGAAAACAACATATCAATTTTGAATAGTTGAAACTTCACTGCATCACAGCCTATTTTTGATGCACAATCAATAAATTCCATTGCTCTTTCTAAATCTCTAGAATGATTGCTTGAGACTTCGGTTATGAATTTTATCATAAAAATATTATATAACTTTTTAAAAATTTTATTAAGTCCACAGAAAGCCTAAAATTTATTTTTGTGATACTATAAGTAATACTTTAACAAACCCTTGTCTTATAAGATACTCATGAATACCTTTTAAATTATATTATTTTAAACATGTTTTTTATTAATTTTATTAAATATTTGATTATATTTAAGTTAATGTTCCATATTAAGATAAAGATGATAAAATTTCCATATTTATAATATTTAAATATATATAATAATATAATAAATTTATGAATACTATATGAAATCAAAACGTAAAAAAATTGTACTAATTACAGGGGCATCAAGAGGTATTGGACAGGAAATTTTAAAAAAGCTTGAGTCTGAAAAAATTTACCAGATTGTTTTTACTTACAACAAACAGAAAGTAAATATAACTAAAAAAGATACAATTGGTTTTAAATGTAATCTTGAGCGAAAAAAAGATATAGATAACTTATTAAAAAAAGTACAAAATAAGTTCAATAAACTACCAGACATATTTATTGGAAATGCAGGAATATCTCAGATTAAAGATTTTAAAAAAATAAATCTGAGAGATATTAAAAAAATATTTGAAATAAATTTTTTTTCAAATTTTTATTTCACGCAAAAACTTATTACAAATATGATGCAAAATAAATTTGGAAGAATTATATTTATATCATCTATTGGTGGTCAATGGGGTGGGGTAAATCAAGTTCACTATGCAGCTAGTAAAGCGGCCTTAATTAACCTATCAAGATCTCTATCAAAACTTTACTCTAAATTTGGTGTGCTATCAAATTCAATAGCAGTTGGTTTAGTAAAAACAAAAATGTCAAAAAAAGAAATTTTGAAAAACAAAAAAATAAAACTCAATATACCTATGCAAAGATTCGGTGAAAAAGAAGAAATAGCAGATGCAGTTTCTTTTTTATGTTCAAAAAAGTCCTCATATATAACAGGGCAAACTATTAATTTAAATGGTGGCATGTTAAGTTAACGTAATCTTAGATAAAATTTTTTTTGTAATTTGTCTTATATTTTTATTTTTATAAACGACAATTATATAAAATAATCTATTCATGAAATTAATTTTACTTAACTTCTTTCCTAAATATAATTTTTGTAGTAGCTGCATTTTTTTTATATTTTTATTTTTTAATTTATTTAATTTTAAACTTTTTATAACTCCCGGCCTATGATGATAGTAGCAATGAGATACATAATTGTTCTTAACAGCAATTAAAAATTTTTTTTCTAAAGGATTTCTACCCGTTGCCCATAATATATTCGCAGAAATGCAATCAGTACCATTAGAGTAATGTTGAGTTTGAGATGCAAATGTTGAGGATGATCTCGATGCTATTTCTAATATATATATCTTTCCACTTCTGACTATAATTAAATCTGATTTTACAGGACCATCGCTAATGCCTAGTGCTAAGGCTGATTTTTCAAAAACTCTTATTAGTTTTGTTTGTTTTTTTTTAGATAGATCTGGTGGTGGCATAACTCCTTCTATCTCTACAAAATCTGGAGCTGTAGATTTTAATGGAAGGTAGTATCTTCTTGCTAAACCCGTATTATATAATTTTGATTGATACATAAATCCCTCCAAACTATATTCCTTACCTTTTATAAATTCTTCAACAAACACCTTGGAATTTGAACTAATCGACTTTGTAAATTTAAATTCTTTTATAAAAGTTTTTTTATCATTTATTAATTTTACTCCTCTAGAACCAGAACTATCAGTTGGTTTAATTACAAATGGAAATTTAAATTTTTTTATAATTTTGTTTGTACAATAAAAATTTGGCACGTTTATTTTTTGCCTCTTTAAAATTCTTGACTTAAAAAATTTATTAGTAGAATTTTTTGATGATTTTATGCTTATTGATTTCAGTTTAAATACTCTCGCAATTTTGCTCACATATATTGACGCTTCTACTCCACAAGTAATAATTCCATCTGGCTTAATTTCTAGTTTTTTTATTTTCTTTATAACTTTATTGAAATTTCTAAAACTTTCTGGAATAAAAAAATCTGCATATTTGGCACAATATGCATTTATATCTTGATCAACAGAAATTATATTACAACCCAATTTACGTGCTTTTACGTAGGCAGGTTTTTGTAAAACGCTGGCACCAATTATAATTAAATTTTTTTTCACATTATGCAGGATCTAATTTTACAAAAGTTTCCTCTCCAAGATCAACATTGCAAATTACTGTACCATTATAATTTAATATCTTCTTTATTTTTTCTAAATCTTCATTGATTGAAATGTTTTCAACTTTAAAACCATAAGACTTTGATATTGATAATAAATCTGGAGGCTCATAGCCGTCTTTTTTATCCACTGCAAAATTTCGTCCATCTAGATTTCCTCGAATAAAATCTTTAATTGCTCCATATGATTGATTATTAAGAATAAACACTTTTATATTTAAATTATAATATTTAATTGTTTGCAATTCTTGAATATTTACCTGAAACCCACCGTCACCAATTGTGCATATTGTTCTACTTTTTTTATTTTCAATCGCAGCAACACCCATTGCAGCAGGTAAAGAGTATCCCATTGGTGAGTGACCCCAAGAGGTAATAATTTTTTGGTTTTTTTTGATTAAAGATTGTTGCATTGCCCACATTACATTTTGTCCAGCATCTGGAACCAGTATATCTTCATCATTCATGTTATCTGATAACTTTTTAAAGAAATAATAAGGATTTACTTTTTTTTTGTCTAAAATGTCATTTGCATTGTAGAGTTTATAATTTAAATATTTTTGCTTACTTCCTTTAGTCCAAGCTGAAAAATTAGAAAAACTTTTTTTATTACAATCTAAAAAAAATGTTAAAAAATTTTTTACATCAACATCATATCGATATTTTGTTTTTATTTTTTTATTTAATTCATTTTTATCAATATCAATATGAATAATTTTTGCTTTTTTGGCAAATTGTTTTGGATTTGATCTTAGCTGTCTCCAACTTAATCTGGAGCCTACAACAATCAATAAATCGCAATCATTTATTAATTCATTTGATGGCTTTAACCCCATAGTACCTATCAACCCACAATAATTATCATGATCATTTCCAATTGATGTTTTTCCACCAAAAGAAGTAACTACCGGGGCATTTAAAAAATTTACAAATTTTTCAAATTCAACTTCTGAATTTGAGTTTGATATCCCTGCACCCGCTAATATTAGAGGTTTTTTAGAATTTTCGATTAATAATGAAATCTCATAGAGTTGTTTTTTTGTAATTTGATTTTTTAACTTTTTCGATTTTTTGACTTGTTTTTTTCTTCTAACTTTATTTAAATCTATATTGCTCCATTGAACATCCATAGGTATATCTAATAATACGGGACCAGGTCTTCCCGAAACAGATATTTTATAAGCTTTCTCTAACTCATTTGGAATATCTTTTGCATTTTTAATTAATTTTGCATATTTAGTTACTGGCTTTGCCATATCTACAATATTTGTTTCTTGAAAGCCTAATTGTCTTTGTTTTCCCTTGGCTATTTCCCAAGTACGAACCTGACCGGTTATGTAAATCCCTGGTATCGAATCGTACCAGGAACATGCAATTCCTGTTAGTAGATTTGTTGCTCCAGGACCACTAGTGACTAACATTACACCAGGTTTTCCAGTTACTCTGGTATATGCATCCATAGCCATGGAACCTGCCTGTTCGTGAAGAACACAAATTGGTTTTAAAAAACCTGTATTACTGGATTTGTGATACCTATAAAATGAGTCTATTATATGAGCTATTGCTCCACCAGTAAAAATATATGAAAAATCAATTTCTTTTTCAGCAAAAAAATTTGCTATATAGTCTGAACATTTCATAAAGTTAGTTATAGTTTTTATATAGTGACAGCTATATTTTATAACAAAATCATTATCAACTTAAAATTATAAAATATAATAGCTAAAAATTTAGCTATATACATTAAGTCCTAATGATATTAGGTTTTCTAGCTTTCATCTTAAAATAGGAAAATTATTTAAGTTTTTTAAATATTTTTACATAGAAACTATAGTCTTTACTCATCAAGCTTAAAAAATTTATCGTAAGCGTATTTTAGTTTATCTTTTTGGTATTCTACTTTTTTATTTTGGATTGTTTGACGATCTTGCAGTGTACTCAGAAATTTTTCTAATTTATACTTATGGTTATCATAGTTTTCACTCAGACCTAATATATCCTTGTCTTCAATTCCTATATCATTGCACGCACGAGAGGCGTTTGGATTTTCAGAAAAGGGTAATACTGGCACTCCTGAAATTGCAGCATAAATAAATGAGTGTCGACGAATTCCAACGAGTATATCTAATGATTCATAAATTTTTTGGTACTCTCTCAAATCTAGAATTTCATCCTCAATAACTTTAAAATTAATAAATTTTGATATTTCATTAAGTATAGTCCGATCGTCACATTTTTTGTCATCAATACCATAATATTGATGAGGAATACCAATAACTTCAATATTGTTATCTTGAAATAGTTTGATTATATTTGTCATTTTTTTAATATAATTGTCACTTGATATGCCGCCCCATGTTTCGTCAATAGCCCTTACTGTTAATCCTGCTTTTAATTTTGTGTTAGATTGTAATAATTTCATTTTCCATTGAAGACCAAACGCAGGATCTGGAATAATATCGATTTCATTATTAATACATCCAACTGAGCGAAGTAATTTTACTGAGCCTTCATCTCTTACACTAACTCTTTCACAATTATCAATTATATATCTTAATAATTTATTCCCTTCATCTGTTTTGCAAGGGACAATTGTCATTGCATAAATATAAACTGGTACTCTTAAAAATTTACAAAGAGTAACCAAAGTTGCAAAATAAGGCAATGGACCTCGCATCACGTCCATTGTGTGATCAATTAATAACCTGCCTCCACCTATAATAAGGCCTTGTGAGTTCTCAAGTTTTTCTTTTAAATCAATTAAATGATTCTCATTTTCACCATTATTAAAACCTCTAAAGAAACGTCCCTCACTTTCTTTTTTGTTATTATATTCGTAATTTTTTATTAGCTCTGTAATTCCATAATAATCTTTTAAATGGTTCTGTTCGTGACGAACTAGTAATTTGATATCATGATCATCTTGTGCAAATTTTTTTTGTAAAAAATCAAGCATTGCATAATCACCGACATTCTTGGTATCGTATCCACCTGATAAAATAAAATATGGTTTTATAGACATTATTGTTAATTATTATGTAGTTTTATTACTTTTGATTTTAGATTTTCTTTTGAGATAATATTTTTATATATATCTTCTTCAGCTTCAAATGAAGAAATAACTATACCAAGTGTTGGATCGTTAAAATTAATAGATTCTGGATTGCGAATTTTATACTTTCCTATCTGGAGATTTTCTTTTTGCGGATCGATATCTACCACATAATCTACTGCCGTTATAAATTCAAGATCTGTATTTGCTAATAATTGTGAAGTGTGTATCCCGCCAGCCCAAATTATAATGTGAGAAATATCATTAAGTTCATTTTTTAAACGTTGATTGATATTTTCCCACATATTTTTATTTTTTTGAAGAAAATATTCACATTCATATTTTGATCTTTCATAGTCAGAGACAATTTCAATTGTATCCAGCGAGGATTTTTTTTTTGCTATTCCTGTCATTACAGGATAATCAGTTCGATCCAAAGTTATGCTCCAATCTCCTAAAATTGAAAAGCCTGATTTTTCCAATAAATTATTCATCGATATTTGGGAAAAATAATTAACGTGTTCAAAAGTAAAAAAACTGATAGACCAATTTTCAGGATTAGTTAAAGCTGGAACTTCAATTAACAAATTTCCATCTAATGCTAATAATTCATTACACTTATTTAATGAAATCGATGGATCATACAAATGTTCTAGAATATGAGTTAAAATAATTAGATCATATTTATCCTCTTTTTTTGGTTTATATTCCTCAAAAAACCCTACGGTTGGCTTTATACCATACAATTTATTTGAAACTTCAGCAGCATTAGGAGAAGGATCTATACCCATTACATCATAACCCTCTTCTTTAAATCTTGATAAAGTATAACCGTCAGAACAACCAACTTGAAATGCTCTGCCTGTATTCAAAACATGTTTTTTTAAACATTTAATTTGATTATCTACACATTTAATTTTGGCGATAGATGGTTTGCCACCACGAGATGGATTTGTATAATTTCCAATTTGAGAATACCACTTAGACATTGTTGAATTTGGAACAATTGGATCTTGTAGAGTCATTCCACAACTCAGACAAATTCCTATCCCAATGTCCACCTCTCCACAACCAGCAACCTTCCATTTTTGATTGAAAATATTTACTAAATTATAATTATCACAGATAAAACACTTTCTACTCATATCTAATTCCTAAACCAATTATAGATGTTGTTCCGCCTCTTAACAAGGATGCTATAAACCATTTAATTTTATTTGGAAGTTGCCACCAAAACCAACTTTTCTCAATTAGTCCTGGCTCTATAAAAATTGCTTTCAAATTATATAGTTCAAATGTTTGTTTTAAACTTTGAGGAGTATAGGGCCTAATATGTGTTGGGTCATTATAAAAGTTTTTTTGATCCATTTGCCAATTTGGAGTTCTAACAAAAACTAATCCATTTTTCTTTAAAACTCGTCTAATCTCTTTAAAAATATTATCTGGGTTTTTTATGTGCTCTATAACAGCATTCATGGTAACAAAATCAATGCTTTCATCATCGTGTTCTAAACAATCTTTTTCTATATCAAAAGAAGGATAATCATATGGGTGAGAGGCAATATTAATAGTTTTTAAATATTCAGTAAAACCTTTATCCCCACAACCTAAATCAATATTTACACCAGATAAAGTTCTACCAAGTCTTTTTTGAGAAATTCTGTTATATGTATTAAAAAGTCTTTTATTTAATTTCAAAGATTGCTCTAATTTTTTTCTATGATTTAAGGCGTAATTTTCTTTAAGATCCATAATAAAAAATTTTTATTAAATTATTATACTTTAGGAATTTTCCCTATTTTTAATTTTGTAAATAATTTCTGCTCTTTTCCAATCATCTAGCGTATCTATATCTTGTATTCTGTGATTAGGTATTTTTATAATTGAATTTTTCTTACAATATTTTTCAGGTTTTTTTTTCCAAGTCTCTGGTTTTGCCCAACAAAATAAGCCTGCATCATGATATATCTCTGGTAGGTCTTGTGATCTTGAATTGTAATGTTCTGGGAAAATCATTTTTAACCCCCCATCTGGTAAATTTTCAAATGATCTGAATATTGGATAAGAAAAATTAGTGGCAGCCATAACTGAGTCCCATTTACCAGTTTTAATTAACTCAAAACCTTTTTTAAGATCATCTTTCTCAATTAATGGAGCTGTTGGATAGACGCAGCAAACATAATCCATTTTTTCATCATTATCTTCCATCCATTTGACTGCATGCCCTATAACCTCATGGGTACCTGTAAAATCATCAGCAATTTCTTTTGGTCGAATAAATGGTATCTCCGCACCATATTTTATAGCAACGTCTTTAATTTCTTGATCATCAGTTGACACAATTACTTTATTAAATAATTTACAACTAATTGCCATCTCTATTGAGTAAGCAATGATGGGTTTACCTAAAAAATCTTTAATATTTTTTTTTGGTATTCTTTTACTCCCACCTCTTGCTGGAATAATTGCAATATTATTTAAATTCAATTTTTAAACCTCGAAAACATAATTTTTTAATATCTATAGTCATTTATACTTTTCCTTTCAAAATTAACTTTAAAGATTTTACAACTTTGGTTTGTTGTTCTTTAGTAAGTTTAGGAAACATCGGAAGGCAAATGACTTCTCGATGAAATTGTTCTGCTTCTGGAAAATCACCTGATTTAAAACCTAAGTTTTCATAATATGGCTGTCTATGCACAGGTATATAAAGTATGTTTGCGGCAATATCATTATCCCATAACGCATTATAAATTTGTTTTTGTGTTTTAGATTTTAAATTATTTTTTATTCGTATTGGGTACAAGTGATGACTTGAATAACTTTTTGGAGCTTGAAAGGGTAATTGAATATCTAAACCATTAAGCTCAGAATTATAAAACTCTGCAATCTTATGTCTAATTTTTACATACCCATCTAAGCGATTGAGTTGGCTTAAGCCTAGTGCAGCTTGAATATCTGTTAACCTGTAATTAAATCCAAGTTCGATTTGTTGATAATTCCAAATCTCATTATTTGGTCTTGGATGCATTAATTCTTTTTCCTTTGTAATCCCGTGAGTACTAAGGCGTCTCATATGATTTGCAAGATTTTTGTCATTTGTGAGTGCCATACCTCCTTCACCAGTAGTAATAATTTTTACAGGATGAAAACTAAAAATGGTAATATCGCTAAACTTGCAAGAGCCAATTTTTATATCATCATACGACGCACCAATTGCGTGAGAGGCATCTTCTATAATTCTAAATCCATATTTTTTTGATAATTTGTATATTTTTTTCATATCACAAGGCTGGCCTGCAAAATGAACGGGGATTACGATTTTAGGAAGTTTATCTAATTTTTCTGCCTCAGCTAATTTAGCTGACAAAGCATCGGTGCTCATATTGTAAGTTTTGGGATCAATATCAACAAAATCAATGTTTGCACCACAATAAATACCACAATTAGCAGAAGCTACGAATGTATTTGGGCAAGTCCACAAATAATCATTGGGTTTAAGATTTAATGCTAGACAAGCAATATGCAATGCACTAGTTGCACTATTAACAGCAACAGCATGTCTGGCACCACAATATTTAAAAGCTGCTTTCTCAAATTTTGGAACAACTGGTCCTTGAGTTAAAAAATCGGATTTTAATACTTTTTCAACCTCTAAAATATCTTCTTTTGTAATTTCCTGGCGACCATAAGGAATCATAGGTTAAAACTTTTCTATAAGTTCTTTATTAGCTCTAATCCATTTTCTAAAGTAAGTTTTTGTCATCCAGTCTTTATTATTGTCACTACTGTAAACAAAACCCTCATTAATTTTTTTTCCTTGCTTGATACGCTTTTTATCAATTCCCCAACTATTCAGTTGAGGTAAAATTTTAAAATAATCTTTATATTCAAAAGTCGTAAAACTATCTTCATGGCCTATCATTTGTTCATGTAATTTTTCACCTGGACGAATACCTATAATCTCAAACTTTGAATTAGGGGCAATAACTTTTGCTATATCGGTAACTTTTATCGATGGTATTTTTTTTACATAAATCTCACCACCAATCATATCATTAAAAGCATGCCAAACTAAATTTACACCTTGCTCAAGAGATATCATGAATCGTGTCATTCTCTCATCAGTTATTGGTATTGTTTTTTGATCTTTTAGAGACAAAAAAAATGGAATTATTGAACCACGTGATCCCATCACGTTGCCATAACGTACAACAGAAAAACTTGTTTTGTGACCACTTGCATAGCTAGAGTTGCTAGCAACAAATAACTTATCTGAAGCTAATTTAGTTGAACCGTATAAATTAATAGGACCGCTTGCTTTGTCAGTTGAGAGTGCTACTACTTTTTTAACTTTTTGATCAATACAAGCATCAATTAAATTCATTGCTCCATTAATATTAGTTTTAATACACTCAAAAGGATTATATTCAGCAGTGGGTACAATTTTGGTTGCAGCCGCATGTACCACATAATCCACACCATCTAATGCACGATAAAGTCGTTCTTTATCTCTAACATCACCAATAAAAAAACGAACTCTATTATCGTTTTTAAATTTTTTAGCCATTTCCCATTGTTTCATTTCATCACGTGAAAATATTACCAGTCTTTTTGGACTATATTTTTTTAGCGTCAATGGAACAAAACTTTGACCAAACGAACCTGTCCCACCAGTAATTAATATAGATGAATTTTTTTTCATTTAATCTAGGATTTTTATCATTATTATGACAATTTTTACAATATTGTCTATTCATCAATTAAATAATAATTACTCAATTGATAAAATGCACTGAATTACAAAAGGACCAAAAGTTTCAAAATAAGAACTTTCGAAAATTAT
>JACWEP010000013.1:17500-23648 GCA_014653375.1 Pelagibacterales bacterium SAG-MED48
GGTGGTCCCCCTATATTCGAGCAGGATTTCTCGTGTCCCGCTTTACTCAAGAATTTTGTTAAACATTACTCATACGGGACTATCACCCTCTATGGTTAGCATTTCCAAACTATTCAAATTTTTTTAACAAAATTACTGGCCTAGTCCGCGTTCGCTCGCCACTACTAACGGAATCTCAATTGATTTCTTTTCCTCTGGTTACTTAGATGTTTCAGTTCTCCAGGTTGTCTCTTTAAACCTATGTATTCAGTTTAAAGTACCACATAAAGTGGTGGGTTTCCCCATTCGGAAATTTTCGGATCAAAACTTACATACAGCTCCCCGAAACTTATCGCAGTATATCACGTCCTTCATCGGCTTTCAGTGCCAAGGCATCCACTACACGCCCTTAAACGCTTGATTTATGCACAGAAAAAAATTCTTTTAACAGAAAATTTATCTATGTTGTGATCAAATTTTTATTTTGAACATTAGCTAATAACATTACTAATGTTCGGATATAGATATTGATATTAATTATTATTTTTATTCACAATTTTTATAGCTAAATGTTTCCTGGTGGAGGATAGCGGGATCGAACCGCTGACCTCCTGAATGCAAATCAGGCGCTCTCCCAGCTGAGCTAATCCCCCAGTTAAGTATGGTGGGCCGAGAAAGACTCGAACTTTCGACCCCACCCTTATCAAGGGTGTGCTCTAACCAACTGAGCTACCGGCCCTACAAGAAGGAAACATTACTTTAAGAAGAGAAATGAGGACGGTCAACATTACCGATGTATATTATTTAGAATGAAATTTTACTTTCATTCATCCTTAGAAAGGAGGTAATCCAGCCGCAGGTTCCCCTACGGCTACCTTGTTACGACTTCACCCCAGTCGCTGACTATACCGTGGTCAAGGGTTTAAAACCTTGCCTTAAGGTAGAACCAACTCCCATGGTGTGACGGGCGGTGTGTACAAGACCCGGGAACGCATTCACCGTGGCACGCTGATCCACGATTACTAGTAATTCCAGCTTCATGCACTCGAGTTGCAGAGTGCAATCCGAACTGAGGTATCTTTTAGGGATTTGCTTAACTTCGCAGTCTTGCTTCCTGTTGTAGATACCATTGTAGCACGTGTGTAGCCCAACACGTAAGGGCCATGAGGACTTGACGTCATCCCCACCTTCCTCCAGCTTATCACTGGCAGTTCTTTCAGAGTGCCCAACTTAATGATGGCAACTAAAAGTGAGGGTTGCGCTCGTTGCGGGACTTAACCCAACATCTCACGACACGAGCTGACGACAGCCATGCAGCACCTGTGTTTCGTCCGGCCGAACCGAAAACTCTAATCTCTTAGAGTTGCGACGAACATGTCAAGTGTTGGTAAGGTTCTGCGCGTATCTTCGAATTAAACCACATGCTCCACTACTTGTGCGGGTCCCCGTCAATTCATTTGAGTTTTAACCTTGCGGTCGTACTCCCCAGGCGGTGTGTTTATCGCTTTCGCTGCGACACTGAAAATAAATTTCCAACGTCTAACACACATCGTTTACGGCATGGACTACGAGGGTATCTAATCCTCTTCGCTACCCATGCTTTCGTTCCTCAGTGTCAGTAATGATCCAGAAAGCTGCCTTCGCAATTGGTATTCTTTCTAATATCTACGAATTTCACCTCTACACTAGAAATTCTGCTTTCCTCTATCATACTCTAGCTGAAAAGTTTTAATGGCAGTTCCAGAGTTAAGCTCTGGGATTTCACCACTAACTTTTTCAACCACCTACGAACTCTTTAAGCCCAGTAATTCCGAACTACGCTAGGTCCCTTCGTATTACCGCGGCTGCTGGCACGAAGTTAGCCGGACCTTCTTATTCGGGTACAGTCATTTTCTTCCCCGACGAAAGAGCTTTACAACCCAAGGGCCTTCTTCACTCACGCGGCATCGCTGCATCAGAGTTTCCTCCATTGTGCAAGATTCCCCACTGCTGCCTCCCGTAGGAGTTTGGGCCGTGTCTCAGTCCCAATGTGGCTGATCATCCTCTCAAATCAGCTATTGATCACAGTCTTGGTAGGCCATTACCCCACCAACAAACTAATCAAGTGCAGGCTCATCCAATGGTGCATAAAGCTTTCTCCGTAAAGACTTATCCGGTATTAGCACAAGTTTCCTCGTGTTATTCCAGGCCAAAGGGCAGATACCTACATGTTACTCACCCGTCTGCCACTAAGTATTGCTACTTCGTTCGACTTGCATGTGTTAGGCGTGCCGCCAGCGTACGTTCTGAGCCATGATCAAACTCTCAAGTTTAAAACGGCGCACACTAGCTTCTATATAAATTCTAAGAATAAAATTTATATAATGTTAAAGTGTGTACGACAAATTTTGGTAACCTTAACCGTCCACACTTCTCTTCTTAAATTTTTACGTTTTAAATAACTAATTGGATCTAAAAAGCCCAATAATCCTCACTAATCTATTGAGCAAACAATAGTTTTAATAAGAAAGTGTGACGCTTATAGGCTAAAATAAAAGGAAATCAAGCATTTAAGAGTAAAAAAATAGTAAAAATTGATGATTTTATTGGGTTTTTTTTGATTTTTTTACATCGCTAAACTAATAATCCATATCAATAAATTTTAAAATGCTAAAAAAAATTACATTACCTCTAATAAGAAACATAAAGGTAATAGCACTAATTTTTTTTTTCATAATTACTATACTTATTTCTTTATACTTAAATTATGAAAAAAATTTAAGTGTTAGAAAATATAATAATTTTATTAATAATGTTTATTTTCAAAAAACTCTAAATAAAATTATAAATAACCTAGAGCCCAGATATAAAGTATATAACCATAAAATAAAATCTGGCGAAACTTTTGATAAAATATTAAGTGATTATTCTATTGATAAAGAAGAGGTTAAAATTCTTAAAGAAAGTCTTTTAAAGAAAATTAATATTAATAAATTAAACACAAATCAAAAAATTCAAATTACATTAGATCAAACTAATAATAAAATAAAAGAGTTTATTTTTAAAATTTCAAATACAGAAAAAATTTACTTATCAAGAGATGAAGAAAATACAAAATTCAATCGAGAAATTTTAACTATAAAATTAGATAAGAAAATTATTTATAAAGAGAATATAATTTTACAAAGCTTATATAAGGCTTCTACAGATCAAAATATTCCACCTAATACTATTATTGAATTTGCGAGAATTTATGGTTTTCAAGTTGATTTTCAAAGAGATATTCGTAAAGAAGATAAATTTCAAATTATGTACGAGGTGTTCATTGATAAGAATAAAAAAGTAATTGAAACAGGTGAAATTCTTTATGCAAATCTTAAACTCGGTGGTCAAGATAATCCATTATATTATTTTAATGAAGAGGATCACGAAGGTCATTATGACAAAAATGGTAAAAGTGTACAAAAAGCATTAATGAAAACTCCTATTAATGGTGCAAGATTATCCTCATCTTTTGGAATGAGAAAACATCCAATTGATGGATTTAATAAAATGCATAGAGGTACTGACTTTGCGGCTCCAAAAGGTACTCCAATTATGGCATCTGGAAATGGAATAATTAAAAAAGTTGGATGGTGTGGAGGAGGTGGGAACTGTATAAAAATTAGACATAATTCTACCTATGAAACAGTTTATGCTCACATGTCAAAATTTGTGCGAGGAATTAAAAATGGTGTAAGAGTTAAGCAGGGTCAAACAATTGGATATGTTGGTTCTACAGGTAAATCAACTGGTCCACACTTGCACTATGAAGTAATTGTCAATGGAAAAAAAGTAAATTCCCAAAAATTAAAGCTTCCATCTGGTAAAATTTTAAAAGGAAATAAAAGAGAGTTATTTGAAACTAATAAGATTAGATTAGACGTTCTTAAATCAGAAAAAATTATTGGATTAAATTAAATAGCTTTTGTTTCTGACTTTGTTACTTTTTTAACTTCAGTAACAACTTTGGTTTTTTTAACCACCTCATCTTTAGAGACTTCATTTGCAATAGTAGATTTCTCCATTGCAGAGCTTTCCTTGTCTGTAGATTTCTCCACTGCAGAACTTTCATTATCTATAGTTTTACTTGCTACAAATCTCTCTTTTCTAGAAGCTTCTTGCTCATTCATAACTCTCGTAAAATGATCCGCATGTTGCAGATAATTTTCTGATAAGATTTTATCTCCACTAGAAGATGCTTCTCTTGCTAAATCATTATATTTTTCTATTAGTTTT
This sequence comes from Pelagibacterales bacterium SAG-MED48, assembly GCA_014653375.1. Taxonomy (GTDB): domain Bacteria; phylum Pseudomonadota; class Alphaproteobacteria; order Pelagibacterales; family Pelagibacteraceae; genus Pelagibacter. Next base: position 21,737 of record JACWEP010000013.1, read on the forward strand.
GAAGCATTATGATTATTTCTGCCAGGAATTTTTCTTTTAAAGTTTTCATTATTTGAATAATTAGAACTAAATTTTGGTCTATCCCCAGTAGTTTTAAAATTTCTATCATTTCTTCTGAAATTATTTCTTCTAATATTATTGTTGTTATTTCTAAATGTTACCATAAGTCTAATTAGTTATATTTTTGTACTAACGATGCATCGATCATAATTTGCAAGATCTTTTAAAATACTATTTATATAAAAACCTTTATCTTTTAATAAATTAATTACTTTATTTTTTTGATCAAAACCAATCTCTAAAATAAATTTGCCATTTTTTTTAATCAGCTTAGATGATTTGGTTATTACTTTTCTGATTTCTAATAATCCATCTAACCCACCATCAAGTGCTAATTTTGGCTCAAAATTAACGACATCTTTTTCCAAATATTTTAAATTAAATTTTTTAATATATGGAGGATTAGAAACAATCAAATCATATTTCCCTAGATCAAATTTGTCAACATCTGATTTAAAAAATTTTACTCTTGAGCTCACTTCAAGATTTTTTGCATTTATTTTGCTTATATTTAAACATTTTTTACTAATATCAACTCCTACTCCATAAAAATTTTTTCTTTCTTTTAAAATAGTTAAAAGAATACATCCCGAACCAACCCCAATATCTAATATTTTCATTTTAGTTTTAAATTTAGTTAATTTTAGTATTTGTTCTACTATCAGTTCAGTATCTGGTCTTGGTATCAAAGTATCTTTAGTAACAAAAAACTTATAATTCCAAAAATGTTTTTTATTAGTCAGATAAGCAATTGGCTCTCTGAATGAACGTTTGTTTATTAGTTTTTGGAAGTGTATTAAATTCTTCTCTTTTATATTTTGATCATTATTTAAAATTAAATATTTTCTATCTTTATCAATCACTGAAGCTAATAAAATTTCAGAATCTAATTTTGCAGAATTTATACTCTTATTTTTAAGTATAGTAGCACCTTCTATAATAGCTGATTGAATATTCATTTATTGTAAATTACTTAAACTTTCTTCTTGAGCCTGCAAAGTTAATGACTCAACCATCTCATCAAATGCTTCTCCTTCTAAAAACTCTTCTAATCTGTGAAGTGTTAAATTTATTCTATGATCTGTAATTCTTCCTTGGGGAAAATTATATGTTCTAATTCTTTCAGATCTATCACCTGTTCCAATTTTAGTTTTCCTATCTTTTGACCTCTCCTGGTCAATTCTAGATCGCTCTAATTCATACAATCTAGCTCTCAAAATTTTCATGCCTTTTGCCTTATTTTTATGTTGAGATTTTTCATCTTGTTGTGAAACGGACATGCCTGTTGGAATATGTGTTATTCTTACCGCGCTATCTGTTGTGTTAACTGATTGCCCTCCTGGGCCACCAGCTCTAAAAACGTCTATTCTTAAGTCCGAGTCATTTATCTTAAGATCTACTTCTTCTGCCTCAGGCAGCACAGCAACAGTTGCTGCAGAAGTGTGAATCCTTCCTTGAGTTTCTGTATCTGGCACTCTTTGAACTCTATGAACCCCACTTTCATATTTTAGTGTGGAATAAATATTGGTTCCTTTAATTGATGCTATAACTTCTTTTAAGCCCCCCGCATCACTTCTAGATATGGATATCACTTCAAGAGTCCATTTTTTTTTATGACTTACTTTTTCGTACATTTTAAAAAGATCTGAAGCAAATAAACTTGCTTCTAGACCGCCTGTTCCAGCTCTAATTTCTATAATTGCATTTTTTTTATCAGCCTCATCTTTTGGAAGTAAAAACAATTTTAATTTTTTTTCATTTATTTCGTGTTGAGATTGTAATTCTATTAACTCTAGTTCAGCCATACTTTTAAGCTCTTCATCTCCAGCACTATCTTCTAAAATTTTTTCTA
>JACWEP010000014.1 GCA_014653375.1 Pelagibacterales bacterium SAG-MED48
AATGATCCTGTTTTAATTTGATTAGAATTTGTTCCAACAGCTAAATCAGCAATGAATGTATCTTCACTTTCACCAGATCGATGAGATATAATTGTTTTATAACCTATAGTTTGAGCAAATTTTATAACATCCAATGTTTCAGATACGGTACCTATTTGATTCAATTTAATTAAAATTGAATTTGATGAAATATTTAAAAAACCTTTTTTCAATCTTTCAAGGTTAGTTACGTACAAATCATCACCAACAATTTGTACATTTTTTATTGATTTCATTAATTTACTCCAAGCAAGCCAATCATTTTCTGCAAATGGATCTTCGATAGATCTAATCTTATATTTTTTTATAATTTTTTGATATTCTTTAATAGATTTTTCAACTGAAATATAATTTTTTGAATGAATTGAATATTTACTCTTTTTAAATAATTCATTAGCTGCAACATCCAGGCAAATTGAAACATCTTTTCCATTTTTAAAACCTGATTTTTTAATAGCTAAAACAATTAAATCTAAAGCTTGATTATTACTGCTGATCATGGGAGCAAATCCACCCTCATCACCTACAGAAGTAGATAAACCTTTATCTTTAATTATTTTGCTTAAGTTTTTAATAACTACAAAACAAATTCTCATGGCATCAGAAAAACTTTTAGCTTTATCTGGTCTAATCATAAATTCTTGAATTCTAAGACCATTATTAGCATGTGCGCCACCATTAATAATGTTCATTAAAGGATATGGTAATTGAAAATTTTTTTTAACAGTAAATGTTTTATATAGTGGTAATTTTTTTACTTTTGCTGAAAGCTTTTTTACAGCCATGGAGACAGCTAACATTGCATTTGCTCCAAGATTAGTTTTTTGCCTTGTGCCATCAAGGTTGATTAATAAAGTATCAATACGTTCTTGATTATGAACACTTTGGCCTTTAAGTTTTTTTGAAATTTTAGTGTTAACTAAATTAACAGCACTAAATACACTTTTTCCTAAATACCTTTTGTTATTCTTATCTCTTTTTTCAAAAGCCTCATATGTTCCAGTGGATGCACCAGATGGACATATAGCAGTAGCACTAATGTTTTTGGTATATACTTCTGCTTCAACTGTGGGATTTCCTCTGCTATCAAATACTTGACGTGCTTTTACTTTTAAAATTTTACTCACTATTTCTTAATTAAATTATCGATATCAGTTAATTGTTTTAATAAATTTTCTAATTTATCTAATGGAACCATATTTGGTCCATCTGAGGGCGCGTTATCTGGATCTTGATGAGTTTCAATAAAAACACCAGCAACACCTACAGCTACCGCTGCCCTTGCTAGATATTCAACAAATTCTCTTTGACCACCAGAAGATTCTCCTTGTCCGCCAGGTTGCTGAACTGAATGTGTTGCATCAAAAATTACTGGATAACCATTCTTTGCCATGATTGGTAAAGATCTCATGTCAGAAACTAAAGTATTATATCCAAAGCTAGCACCTCTTTCAGTTACCAAAATATTTTGATTTCCAGAATCTGAAATTTTTTTTGTAACATTAACCATATCCCATGGTGCTAAGAACTGACCTTTTTTTACATTTATTATTTTATTTGTTTTTGCAGCAGCAATTAATAAATCTGTTTGCCTGCATAAAAAAGCTGGGATTTGCAATATATCAACATGGTTTGCTAGAAGTGAACATTGCTCTGCATTATGAATATCAGTTAAAATTGGAACGTTTAATTCTTTTTTAATTTTATCAAATACGGGAAGTGAAGCCTCAAGACCTGCTCCTCTTTGTCCTTTAAGACTGGTTCTGTTCGCTTTATCAAAGGAAGTTTTGTAAATAAATCCTAAACCAAATTTATTTGTGATTTCTTTAATTTTACCCGCCATATCCATTGCATGTTGTTCTGTTTCAAGTTGACAAGGTCCAGCAATAATACAAATCTTATTATTGTTTGAAATTTCTATATTGTTACAATTAACTTTAATGCTGCTCATTTATGATTTTTTGCTGCTTTGATAAAAGATGAGAATAAAGGATGAGGAGCTAAAGGTCTAGATTTAAATTCTGGGTGAAACTGAACTCCTATAAACCAAGGATGATTTTTTAACTCTATTATCTCTGGTAATTTGTTGTCTGGCGATAATCCTGAAAAAATCAGGCCTTTTTTTTCAAATTTTTCTTTAAAAGCAACATTCACCTCATATCGATGTCTGTGTCTCTCTTTAATCAATTTTGATTTATAAATTTTTCTAATTAAGGAATTATCTTTTAACTTAGCATCGTATGAACCTAATCTCATAGAACCTCCAAGATCTTTATCTGTTCCCTTAATTATTTTTCCATCTTTAGACCACTCATTAATTAATCCAATTACTGCTAAACCTTTTTTATCAAATTCACTTGATGTAGCATTTTTTAAATTCAATTGATTTCTAGCAAATTCAATAATTGCCATCTGCATTCCATAACAAATACCTAAAAAGGGGATTTTGTTTACTCTTGCATGTTTTATAGCTTCAATTTTTCCATCTGTGCCTCTTTTACCAAATCCACCTGGAATTAATATCCCTGAAATATTCTTAAGTTTTTTCTTAATTTCTGAAACTTTTAATTTTTCAGAATCTATTCTAACTAAATTAACTTTAATTTTATTATTTATACCTCCGTGGGTTAAGGCTTCATCTAAAGATTTATAAGCATCTTTTAATTCTACATATTTTCCAATAATTGCTATATTTATTTGTTTTTTATTTTGTAAAATAATTTTAGTAATTTTTTTCCAAGGGCTTAAGTTTACAGATTTTCTAGATTTTAATCTAAAATAATTCAATACCTGAAGATCTAATTTCTCTCTATAAAAACTCATAGGAGCCTCATAAATAGTTTTAACATCTACTGTTTCAATTACATTTTTAATATCAACATTACAAAATAATGAAATTTTCTTTCTATGCTCCAAGGGTATTGGTCTTTCAGATCTACAAATTATAATATCAGGCTGGATACCTATACTTCTTAATTCTTTAACCGAATGTTGAGTAGGTTTTGTTTTAATTTCATCAGATGCTTTTAAGTAAGGCACTAATGTTAAATGAATAAACAATGCATTTTTTTTCCCAACATCATTTGCAAATTGTCTAATAGCTTCAACGAATGGCAAGCTTTCAATATCACCAACTATTCCACCTATTTCACAAATAACAAAATCCTCTTTTAATGAGTCATTCTTAATAAATTGTTTTATTCGATCAGTTATGTGTGGAATAACTTGAACTGTTTTACCCAAGTATTCGCCTTTACGTTCTTTTTTTAAAACATCACTATAAATTTTACCTGTCGTAATATTATCTGATTTTTTTGCTGATACTCCTGAAAATCTTTCATAATGTCCTAAATCTAAATCAGTTTCTGCACCATCATCTGTTACATAAACTTCACCATGTTGAAATGGACTCATTGTTCCTGGATCAACATTTAAATAAGGATCCAATTTTCTTAATCTAACTTTATAACCTCTAGATTGTAAAAGATAAGCTAAGGATGCTGAAGAGAGACCTTTTCCTAAAGAAGAAACCACGCCGCCGGTGACAAATATATATCGCGCCATGGAATTATCTTATAACGAATAAAGAATGAATTGAAAAGAGTTAATTAATTATTTTCTGGAATTGAAGGAGTATCTTCAGTTTTTTCTTCAACAGTGTCTAAAACAGAACTTGTGGGTGTTAACTCTGCTCTTGAAATTATAGTTAATGCTAGGCTACAAATTATAAACAAAGTAGCAACAACAGCGGTGGCTTTAGTCATAAAGCCGCCAGCAGATCTTGATAACATAAAGTTTTCTTGAGAAACACCAATACCCAATGCTCCACCCTCAGATTTTTGCAACAAAATCAATAGAACTAAAATTACTGCCAAGATGATGTTAATAACTAAAAGCAATGTTTCCATGACGGACTAATTATAGGTTTTTTTAATTATATCAATAAATTTTTTTGAGTCTTGAGAGGCACCCCCGATCAAAAAACCATCAATGATACTAATATTTTTTAATTCAGTAATGGTATTTGCATTAACAGAGCCACCATATAAGACTTTTGGGGATTTTTTTCTAAATTTACTTTTTATAAACGATACAGATTTTTTTAAATCCTCTGATTTTGGAATTACTCCTGTTCCAATAGACCAAACAGGTTCATAAGCAATAATGATGTTAGATTTATTATTAATTAATTTTAAACCATTGCTAATTTGTCTTGCTAAAACTTGATTAGTTTTTTTGTTTCTTTTTTCTTTTAAAGTTTCTCCTATACAAAAAATAACCTTCAAGCCTGCTTTAATTGCACTCTTAATTTTTAAATTAATTAATTTATCATTCTCACCTTCTTGCCTGTTTTCTGAATGACCTAAAATTACGTATTTGGCCCCAACATTTTTTAACATTTTTGAGTTAACATGACCTGTGTAAGGTCCAGAGTTTTCATTTTCATGACTGTTTTGTGCACCAACTTCTATATTTGTATTTTTCAGTCTTTTTGATAAAGGACGAATAAGTGTGTTTGGAGGGCAATAAATTAATTTAAATTTATTTTTTTTATTAGTTTTTAAAAATTTAACAACTTTATCAAGTGAATTTAGAGTTTTTAAATCACCAAACATTTTCCAATTAGCTATAAAATACATATATTTATTTGTCATAATTGAATTTTTAATCTATAGATTTGTTTTTTACAGATCAATATATTAATGACACGATGATAAAAACTTTAAAAAATTTTGGTGGAAAAAAAATAGGTGGACTGATCTTAATTGCAGTAATTATTATTGCATTTGGATTTGGTGGTTTTGGTGGGGGTTTTAGCACCAATAATCAAAACAACATTGCGAAAATAAATAAAACCAATGTAACTACCCAAGATTTTATGAATTACCTTAATGAAAGTAAAATTTCACAACAAGTAATTAGAGAAAATTTAGACAATAACATTATAGAAGAATTGTTATCAGGTCTTATTTCAACAACCTTAATAGATTTAGAAGTAGAAGACTTCGATTTATCTATTACAGAATTTACTGTCTTAAAAAAGATAAAAGAAAATAAAAATTTTCTTGATGAAAATAAGATATTTCAAAGAACTAAATATGAAAAATTCTTACTCTCAAATAATATGTCCGCACCAATGTTTGAACTTCAACTTAGAAATAGAGAACTTCAAAAACATCTCTTTGATTTAATTGGTGCTGGAACAATAACGCCGGAATTTTTGATTGAAAAAAAATTTGAAGAACAGAACAAATCTTTAGATCTTGAATATTTTTCGATGATAAATTTTTATAGAGAAAAAGACGATTATACTAATTTAGAAATTGAAAAATTTTTGGAAGAAAATAAAGATCAATTAAAAAGAGAATATATTGATTTTAAATATGTTGTATTAAACCCTAAAAATTTGATCGGATTAGAAGAATTCAATCAAGAATTTTTTGATGAAATTGACAAAATTGAAAATAAGATTTCACAAGGAGATACTTTTGAAACAATTCTTGAAAATATTAAAGTTAATGTTCTAGAAATTAAGGAATTTACTCCAACATCAATTGAAAAATTAAACGAAGATAAGATTTATTCTAAAAGATCATCAAAAATAGATATTATTGAAAATGGAGATAATTTTTTATTATATTCTATTACCAACCAATATGATCAAAGTCCTAACTTAACTGATCAAACAACTGAAAATGAAATACGTAATTTGATATATCAAAAAGGTAAATTTGACCAAAATAGAGGTGTTTTAGAAAAAATACAAAAAAAAGAATTCGATAATAATAAATTTTTAGAAATGGGTAATTCTAATATTGAATACTTAACTCTAAATTCCATCAATGATGAAAATAGATTTGAAACAAATTCAGTAAAAATTCTATATTCTTTACCTGTTAATTCTTTTACATTAGTTAATGATAAGGATAACAATATTTATCTAGTTAAATTAGCAAGCTCGAAGAAAAATATCTTTAATAAAACTGACGAAAATTATCTAAAATTTGCAAACAATCAAAACACCAACAGTAGAAAAACTATTCTTCAGTCTTACGATCAATTGCTCAATGACAAATATCAAGTACAATTAAATCAAAAAACTATTGATAGAGTTAAAAACTATTTCAAATGATCATTAATCGGAGCTTCAAAGATTTTAAGTTTCGACACAGAAGCAAGAAAAATCAAATAATCTACACATCTAAAAAAGTTAAGAATGATGGTGAGGTTCTTAATTTAATTGATAATTTTCTAATAGCAAAAAATAGCTTTATATTTGAGTCTGTTGAAAAAGGTAAAATTAAAGGTAGATACACAATTTTTGGTAAAAATCCTGATAAAATTTGGGAATTCAATAACAATAATTCATTTTTAATTAAAAATAATAAAAAGATTAAATTGAAAGAAAGACCAGATCAATTAATAGAAAATATAATCGAAGAATTTAAATTTGAAACTCCAAAAAAATTACCTAAAATTTGCTCATTAATATCAGGATACTTTTCTTATGATTCAATTAGGTATATTGAAAAAATTCCTAACAATTGCAAAAATGATCTAAACTTACCAGATGTCAGATTATTAAGACCAAAAACACTTGTAATTTATGATAATCTAAAAAAAGAAATATTTTATATAATTAATATTTTTAATGATGAAAAAATTAAAGATTATCAAAAAAAATATGATGAAATCAAAGAGGAACTTTTAAACATACTGATTCAATCTTCCACAAAAAGTCTAAATAGTTCAATAAATCATGTTGCTAAAAATATTAAGGTTAAATCCAACACACCTAAAAATAAATTTATTAAAATGGTCAATAAAGCAAAAGATTACATTAAATTGGGAGATATTTTTCAAGTTGTATTAAGTCAAAGATTTGAGGCAAAATTATCAAAAAAACCATTAGAAATTTATAAAAAATTGAGAATTACAAACCCTTCTCCATTTATGTTTTTCTTTAATTTTGATGATTTTCAAATAATTGGCGCTAGCCCAGAAATATTAGTCAGATTGAGGGATGGCAAAATAACGGTAAGACCCATAGCTGGTACAAGACCAAGGGGTAAAACAGTTAAGGAAGATCTATTTTATGAAAAAGATTTACTTAAAGATAAAAAAGAACTTTCAGAGCACTTGATGCTGCTAGATTTAGGTAGAAATGATGCTGGAAAAGTATCAAAAATTAATTCAGTTAAAGTTACAGAAAGTTTTATTATAGAAAGATATTCACATGTAATGCATATAGTCTCAAATGTTGTTGGTGAATATAATAAGAAATTTTCAAAATTTAAATCTTTATTGGCTGGATTTCCTGCGGGTACAGTATCTGGAGCCCCAAAAATAAGAGCAATGGAAATTATTGATGAATTAGAAACTACAAAAAGAAAAGTTTACGCTGGTGGTATAGGATATTTTTCTGCAAATGGTGAGTTTGATACATGTATAGCTTTAAGAACTGCAGTTGCCAAAAATAATAAATTTTATGTTCAAGCTGGTGCTGGAATTGTTGCAGATAGCAAACCTATTAATGAATACGAGGAAACAGTTAATAAAGCTAAAGCTTTAATTAACGCGTTAAGATAATGAAAATATTATTAATTGATAATTATGATAGTTTTACTTTTAATCTCTATCACTACCTCTCATCATTAAAAACCATAGTTGATGTTGTGAGAAATGACAAAATTACATCAAAAGAAATTATAAAAAAAAGATATGATAAAATTGTAATTTCACCTGGACCAGGTAATCCTAATCAATCAGGAAATTGTTTAAATATCTTAAATACACTTCATAAAGATATTCCTTTTCTTGGTGTATGTCTTGGACATCAAATAATTGGCCAAGTATTTGGTTCTAAAATTATTCAAGCAAAAAAATTAATGCACGGTAAAACAAGTAAAATTAAATCTAATAAAATTGGTATTTTAAAAGACCTTCCTAAAACTTTTGAGGCAACTAGGTATCATAGTTTGATAATTGATAAGAGATCTTTATCTAAAAATCTTGAAATAACAGCTGAAACAGATGATGGTTTAATTATGGGTGTTCAACATAAAGAATTTAATATTCATGGAGTGCAATTTCACCCCGAAAGCATTAAGACTAAGATTGGAATTAAAATTTTGAAAAACTTTATAAATTATTAATTTTATGAAACAATTTTTAGAAAAACTTAAGAATAAACAAGACTTAACATTTGATGAAAGTAAATCAGCTTTTGAAGTTTTGATGACTGGTAAGGCTAATGATGATGAAATTTATAATTTTCTAACATTATTATCTGATAAAGGTGAAGTAGCAGATGAAATTGCTGGTGGTGTTTATGTTTTAAGAGAAAAATCAAAACGAGTAAACGTTAGTGATTGCATTGATACATGTGGAACAGGAGGTGATGGAATGAATACATTGAATATATCAACAGCATCAGCTCTTCTCTTAGCAAGTATGGGTACAAAAGTTGCTAAACATGGTAATAAAGCTGTTTCGTCAAAATGTGGCTCTGGGGACGTTCTTGAGGCATTAAATATAAAGATTAATCAAGAACCTAATGAAATTGAAAACTCAATAAATAATAATAATTTTGGATTTATGTTTGCACAAAATTATCATAGTGCAATGAAATTTGTGGGACCTGTTAGAAAAAAGATTGGTAAAAGAACCATCTTTAATATGATTGGTCCTTTAAGTAATCCGGCACTGGTTGAAAGACAGGTTATTGGTGTGTTTGATAAAAAATTATTAAAAATTTTTGCAGAAGCTCTTAAAAACCTAAACATTAAATTTGCTTGGATTGTAAATAGTGAAGATGGGCTTGATGAAATTTCCCCTTATGCAAAAACGAATGTCACTCAATTAAAAGATGGTAAAATATCTGAAATTTTAATTGACCCAAATTCTCTTAATGTTAATGCAGATAAATTTGAAAATTTAATTGGTGATGATGCTAACTTTAACGCTAATAAAATGATTGAAATTTTTAAAGGTAAAGATAATGATTTTTCAAAAGCAGTTTGCTTAAATGCAGCAGCAGGATTAATGGTTAATGAGAAATTTATAGAATTTTTAGATGCTTATAATTTTTCGAGAGAATTTATTTTATCTGGTAAACCCTACTCACATTTAGAAAAAATACAAAATGTCTGAAAATATATTAAATAATATAATCACAAAAAAAATTGAAAGAATAGATTTTTTAAAAAAAACAACCAATTTAGACACTTTAGATAAAATTATAGACAAAAATAACTCTTATATTGATTTTAAAAAAAAAATTCAAAACAATATAACTCAAGACAAAATTTCAATAATAGCTGAGATAAAAAAGGCAAGTCCATCAGCAGGTGTAATCATAGATAATTATAATCCAGTAGAAATCGCAAAAATTTATAATGATAATAAAGTTACCTGTTTATCAGTTCTTACTGAAGAAGATTTTTTCTTAGGTAATTTAATTCATATTAGTAAAATTAAAGAACAATTTGATTTACCAATTTTATGTAAGGATTTTTTTATTGATAAATTTCAAATACCATTAGCTAAAAGTTATGGTGCTGATGCTATTTTAATTATTCTTGCTGGTGTGTCTGAGGATTTGGCTAATGAATTATATGAAGAGGCATTGAAATTTAAAATGTCGGTAATTGTTGAAGTGCACACTGTTGAGGAAGCAAAAAAAGCTCTTAATTTTAAAGATGCTCTAATTGGAATTAATAATAGAAACTTAAAAACACTTAAAACGGATATAAATACAACCTATGATATTTATAATGCACTTAGTAATCACCAAGGACCCTTAATATCTGAAAGTGGAATTAAAACAAAAGACGAACTTTTAAATCTTAACAATAAAACTTCTATTAAAACTTTTTTAATTGGTGAATCACTTTTAAAAAATTTATCAGAAAATTCTATTTTTTCTGTTTTATAGTTAAATTAAACCCTATTTTACTTAATAATTTAGCTATTGTTAATTGATAAGAACTTTTATAGAACATTGTTTGTACGATATTTGTTCTTATGCTAACTAAAAAACAAAAAAACCTGCTTTTATTTATCAATAAAAAGTTGAGAAGCTCTGGCGTTTCCCCTTCTTATGAAGAAATGAAACAATCTTTAAATCTTAAATCAAAATCTGGAATTCATAGACTAATTAGCGCTTTAGAAGAGAGGGGATTTATTAAAAGATTAGCTCACAAAGCAAGAGCACTAGAAGTTATAAAGTTACCAGAAACAGCATCAGCAAATGATATTTATAATAGTTTCTCTCCAAGCGTGATTAAGGGTGGTTTAGATGAAGTAAACATAAATTCAAATGATATGGAAGTTCCAGTTCTTGGTAAAATAGCTGCTGGTACTCCAGTTGAAGCTATACAAAATGAAGTGTCTAGAATTCCATTACCAAGTAACTTAGAAAAAAATGGTGATTATTTTGGATTAAAAGTTCAAGGAGATTCAATGATTGAAGCTGGTATCAATGAAGGTGATACAGTAATTATTAGACGAACAGATACAGCTGATAATGGAAAAATAGTTGTAGCTTTAATAGATGAACATGAGGCTATGCTTAAAAGAATTCGTAAAAAAGGTAAAGTTGTTGCTCTTGAAAGTGCAAATAGAAACTATGAAACTAAGATTTTTGGACCAGACAGAGTTAAAGTTCAAGGAGTTTTGGTATCTTTATATAGAAACTTCTAATAAAATAGTCTAAACATCACAAATGTCTAAAGTAGCAACAAGATTTGCTCCATCACCAACTGGAGCACTTCATATTGGTGGAGTAAGAACAGCTTTATTTAATTGGTTATATTCCAAAAACAACAAGGGTACATTTCACCTAAGAATTGAAGATACAGACAAAGAAAGATCTAAAGACGAACATAAAATCCAAATCATTAAATCCTTAAAATGGATTGGTATTGAGCATGATGGTGAAGAATACATTCAGTCAACTAAAATTAACGATCACATAAGTATAGCTAATGAATTACTAAAAAGTGGTAATGCTTATAAGTGTTATTGTACAAGTGATGAAATTGAAGAACAAAAAAAAAGAGCTAGACAAAAAAAACTTCCTTATATTTATAATAGAAAATGGAGAGATCTTTCTGAGAAAGATGCTCCAACAGATGTAAAACCTGTAATAAGATTTAAGAGTAAAATTGAAGGATCAACTATACTAAAAGATTTAGTTCAAGGTGATGTTGAAATAGACAATAACACAATTGAAGATTTTATAATTCTAAGAAACGATGGGACACCAACATATAATTTATCTGCAACTGTTGATGATCACCAAATGAACATGACACACATTATTAGAGGAGATGATCACAAAATAAATACCTTTAAACAAATGCAAATATATCTTGCTATGAGATGGGAATTACCTCAGTTTGCACATATACCTCTGATCCACACAATTGAAGGTAAGAAGTTATCAAAAAGAGATAATGCATCTACATTAGATGACTATTCTAAAATTGGAATAATGCCTGATGCACTAAGAAATTATTTACTTAGATTGGGATGGTCATATGAAGATAAGGAAATATTTACTTTAGAAGAAAGTATTAAACACTTTAATTTAGAAGGTATTGGTAAATCACCCTCAAAATTAGATATGAGCAGAATTTTATCTATGAATGAATATTACATTAAGAATATTGATGAGAATGAACTTTACAAACATCTGGTGCAATATTGTGAAATTTATAAAGATAAAATAAAAATAGAAAAAGAAGATAAAATTAAAAAGTCATTGTATTTTCTTAAAAACAAAGCAAAAACTCTTGAAGATATATTTAATAATGCAAAATATATAATATTAGATGAAGTAAATTTTGCTGATGATGATTTAAAATTAATAGATGAAAACGCAAAAAAGATAATAGCAGAATTTAAAAATGAAATTATATCTCTAAACACTTTAAATAAGGAAGGCCTCGAACCAATAGTTAATGGTTTAATAAAAAAACATGACACAAATTTTAAAGGAGTTGGCCAACCAATAAGAGTTGCTTTAACAGGATCTAAGTTTGGACCTGGTTTATATGATATAGTAATTTCATTAGGCAAGGAAGAAATTGAAAAAAGATTAATTAGCAAGATAATTACTTAAAATTGTAGCAGCTTCATTTGAAGACAATGTTTTTGATTTTATTCCTTCTAAAGTTTTACTGCAATCGCTCAATTGCTTTTTGATTAATTCAGGTTTTTTTAAGAAATATATAACAGTTTTATAAATCTCATCAGCATTACAATCCTTTTGTAATAGTTCAGGAATAACTTCTTTGTCATTAATAATATTGATAATATTTGCAAATTTTACATTCGCTAATAATTTAAAAATCATAAAATTTATAAAGTTTAATTTATAAATAATTATTGAAGGCACATTTGAGCTTGAAATTTGCAGTGAGATGGTGCCAGATTTAGAAACAGCAAAAATAGAATTAGATAAAATTTGTGATTTAATATTTTCATCAGACACAACATCGATATTATTTAAATCAGTTTTTTTAACATGATTAATAATAAATTCTTTATTTTCATCTGTAGCATGTAAAACAAAAGAATAGTTATTTTCATTTTTATTCATAAGTTTTATAAAATCTAATAAAATTGGCAAAAGTACATTCGTTTCTGACTTTCGACTACCAGGAAATATTGATATGATTTTCTTATCTTTAGATATTAAATTATTTAAAACAGTTTTAACATTATCATTTTTTTCAATTAGTGGATGTCCAACAAATGTATTGGAAATGTTTTCTTCATCAAAATATTTTTTTTCAAATTTAAAAAGTAAAAGCATATGATCTATAAATTTTTTAATTTTTTTGACACGGTTTTTTCGCCAAACCCAAACTTGGGGTGCAACATAATGAATCGTCTTTATCTTATTGTTAATTTTTTTAACTCTTTCTGCTACTCTCAAGGTAAAATCAGGACTATCAACGCTAAATAATATGTCAGGGTTAAATTTTATAATTTGATCAACAGTAAAATTTATTTTATTTCTAATTTTGAAAATATTAAATAATACACTTGTAAAACCAAGATAAGTTATTTCCTTAAGATCAAAGATAGAATGAATACCTAATTTCTTAATATGTACTCCTCCAACTGACAAATATTCTATATCTGGATTTTGCATCTTGAGTTTTGAAATGACAGTTGAAGCTAATTTATCGCCAGAAGGTTCACCAGTAATAATAAAAATTTTCTTCATAAGACTTTTATAAATATCTTATTTTTATTAGCAAAATTTATGCATTTGGTTTTATCTAAAAAAATATTTTTTTTAGATTTTAAAACAATTCCCTTTAAACCATATTTTTTACAATCTTTTAATGTTTTTAAACCAATTGTAGGTAGATCCATTCGTAGATCTTGCTTTTTTTTTGGTAATTTAATCAAAATTCCATCTATTTTTTTTTTAATTTTTGATAGCATTACTTTAGTACCTTGTCTTTCTTCTACAGCTAAAATTTTATTATCTTTTACAACTATTGCCTGGACGTGGTCTAACTCATTCAATCTATCAAAATATTTTATTCCTTTTTTTATAGATTTAATATCCTCAGTAGAAGGTTTCAGTTTTGTATAAGTTCCTACATTAATGGTAAGCTCTGGATTGAAAAAAATTGAACTAATAACTTTTATACCTTCTTTGTCTAAAATTTTAATTATTGATTTAATGATAGCTGCATCCCCTAATTTAGATGCTTTAATAACGCCAGGCATATAATAAATACCCTTAAGATCAAGTCTTAATGTGGAAAATTTTGGTTTAGCAATTTTTCCTGCAAATAAAACTTTTTTTGATTTTTTTTCTTTAATCAAGTTTAAAATTTTTCCAAATTTACCTATACTTATTCTGTATGAATTAATATCTGTTTTAAATTTATTATTTTTTGAAAAGTCTATTATAAAATATTTTTTATTTAATTTTTTAATTTTTTTAAGAACAATCTCTGGAAAATCAGTATCTCCTAAAAATAATCCTATCATTTTATTTTGAAAATGGTGTGCAAATCGGTCTTTTTTTTTCTTTTTCTAAAAAATTAATAACCTCCATTACTAATTCATTTTTTGTAAAATCTTTATTTAAATTATTTAAATTTTCAGTTAAATTTTCGTTTTTAAATATTTCTTTATAGGCATCACTTAAAATTTTAATTTCTTTGTTTGGTATATTGTTTCTCCTTAAGCCAATTAAATTTAAACCTTGTAATATACTTCTATTACCATTAGCCATACCATATGGAATTATATCTTTATCAACACCACACATTCCACCTATCATTGCTGATCGTCCAACTCTTGTAAATTGTTGAACTGCTGAATTTCCACCTATAATAACACTATCTTGAAGAAGTGCATGGCCAGCTACAGCTACATTGTTAGCCAGAATCACATTATTACCCACCATACAATCGTGAGCAATATGCGATGAAACCATAAATAGGCAATTATTACCCACTTTAGTTATTCCTCCACCACCTACAGTGCCTGGATTAATTGTAACATACTCTCTGATTTTATTATTATCACCAATTTCAAGATTTGTTTGTTCGCCATTAAATTTTAAATCTTGTGGATCATTACCTATTGATGCAAAGGGATAAATTTTATTATTTTTTCCAATAATCGTATTCCCAATTATACTTACATGAGATTGAATTTCAGTGCCCTCACCTATTTCACTATTTGGTCCTATCACTGAATAAGCTCCAACTTTTACATTATCAGAAACTTTTGCTTTTACATCTATGATTGCTGTTTTGTGAATCATTTGTTTTCTTTTAAAAATTCTCTAATATTTTTTGCAGGATAACCCATTACTTTTGAATTATTTGGAATATCTTTAATAACACCACTACCACCAGCTATTTCAACATTATCACCTATTTTTAAATGACCTGAAATACCAGCTTGGCCGCCAACTTTTAAATTTTTACCAAGCGTAGAGCTGCCTGCAATTCCTACTTGACCAGCAATAATTGAATTTTCACCAATTTTTACATTGTGAGCTATATGTATTTGATTATCTAAATAAGTATTTTTTCCAATTACAGTATTAGACATAGACCCCCTATCAATAGTTGAACCACATCCAATTTCACAATGATCTTCTATCAGAACAATTCCTATATGAGGATATCTTAAGTTTCCATTATTAGACGGGAAAAAACCAAATCCATGTTTTCCAATTACGCAATTATCAAGAATTTTTACATTATCTTTGATTATAGTATTTCTAACAATAGTATTTGATCCAATAAAACAATTATCACCAATCAGCACATTTTGTTCAATAATGGTATTGTGCCCAATTGAACAATTAGAACCGATTGTAACATTATTACCAATTAAAACATTTTTTCCAAATTTAACTTTGTCTTTAAAATTTGTTTCAATTATACTTTTAGCAGTAATGTCAAAGTTATCATCTATTGAATTTGGATAAAATTTTGTTGTAACTTTTGATATAGCAATCAAAACATTTTCAACAACTATAGGTGTACATCTATTAGGCAATTCATTTTTTAGATTTTCTGTTGTAATACAAAATAAAGCTTTGGTGTTATTTGCTACACTTTTATATTTTTTTAAATGAAAAAAAGTAATATCATTTGCATTTGAGGTAGATAAATCTTTAATATCATTAATAACTATATCAGAAGATGCCTGTTTTGAATCAAGATTTAATAAATCTAAAATATCAAAAATTTTAAAAGGACCAGTATTTTTAAAGAAAGGATTAAACATAAATGCTTTTATCAAAGCAAACTTTAATAAGTTATCAATAATTATTGCTATTTATTTCTGTCAACAATAGTTGCAGACCATATTGCATCGGCCATTTTTTTATCATCAACAAAGGCCTCTCCTTTATATTTCCAAACTCTACCATGGGATCGAATAGCTTCAATTTTCAAAACCAAATCACAATCAGGAATAACAGGATTACGAAATCTAGCTTTTTCAACACCCATTAAAAAAACTAGTTTATTTTCATATGTTGATTTATCTAAGCCATGAGCAGTTAGTGCTGCAGCAGCTTGACCAAAGGACTCTACTATCAAAACACCTGGCATAACTGGATTTTGAGGAAAATGACCCTGGACAAAAAAACTATCTTTTCTAACTTTTACAAGTGCTGTAGCTGATGATAATTTGTCAATTTGTGACAACTCATCAATTAATAGCATTGGCTCCCTATGTGGTAATAAATTTATGATATCTTCTTTACTTAATTTAATCATATTATTTAGCCTCTTTATTAATTGCTTCTAGTAGATCGTTAGTTAAATTTAAATCATTTCTTGCCATAAAAATATTTTTAGCATCAAACAAAATCTTAACAGAGTTTGTTTCCATATATGAATTAATTATAGGACTAATTATTTGGAAAACTTTATCAATTTCATTTTTCTTATAATCATTAAAATTTTTAATTATTTTTTGTTGTTCTGTTTTAAATTGATCAATATTTTTTCTAAAAATAATTACCTCTTTATCAAAAGCTTCTTTAGATATTATATTTTTTTTACTTGCAATTTCGATTTCAAGATCTTTTAATATTTTTTCTTTTTTTTTAAGATCTTGTATGTTTTTATCATTTTGAGTATTAATTTTTTCTAATGATTTTTTTCCAATATTTGAGTTTTTTAAAATAAAATCAATATCAATATAGGCTACTGGTTCATTACTAAATGACGTATTAATAAATAAAAAGAATAGTAAAAAAATAGAAAATAATTTATTTAAATAATTCATTAGAATGTTGTACCAAGATTAAATCGAAATGATTCTGTTTTATCGGTATCTTCTTTAGTAATAACTTCAGTAAGTGAAAAATTTAGAGGCCCTATAACAGTAAACCAATCAACTCCAATACCCAATGAACTACGTAATTTACTACCATCATCTAATGATGAGTCATAGTCAACTCCCCAAAGGCTGCCCATATCAAAGAAAATTACAGCATCTAAGTTTTGAGAATTTTCAAAAATTTTTGGAATATTGGTTTGAGCATTAAAAGTTGTTAGATAATTACCTCCTATAAAATCTTCACCATCCTTAGGACCAACTTTACCAGTTTCAAAACCTCGTAATTTTCTAGAAGGTATAAAAAGACGTTCTGATAATTTAATATCGTCATCAGAAATAGAATTAGCACTTGAAAAAGAAATAGAAAACGTTGTTATATTATTCTCATAAAATTCATTAAAAACTTTATAATCATATGAATTAGTTAAAGTATTCGTGTCACTAATTAGGGGTACATTAACACTATAATAAGACCTAAAACCATCAGTTGTTTTAAATTTTTGATTTCTTTTATCATAATCAAAGTTAAACTTTAAAAAAGTATCAAAATAATTTCCAGCTTGTTTTTGTTGATTTGCTGATGCAGTTGAGTCAGTCTCCATATCTTCGAGAAATGAGCTAGTTGATAATCCTAGATTAAAATCTTCTAAATACTCAAAATTAGTACCAAGAGAAAAACCAGTTTTATTAGTTTTATATCCAAAATCTTTCAACTTATCAGTTTCTTCAGCTTTAATAGTAGCAAAAATAGATTTATCAGAATTATTAAAATTAGGATTTGTTATAGAAAAATTTCCCTTTAATGAATCTGTTGATATAGTTGTATCAGCATTTACTGAAAGACCTTTACCTAAATAATTATTTTCTTTAACACCAAAGAAAAAAGATCCACCGTCTGTACCAACTCCTGCACCAGCTGTGATTTCTCCTGTAGGCTTTTCTTCAACTTTATAGTTTATAATTTTAGAATTTTGATTTTTTCCGTTAACAACATTTGATTTTACACTTTTAAAAAAATTTAAATTTTTAATATTATTTATAGATTTGTTGGCTAAAATTTCATTATATGGATCACCTTCATCAATCTCTAATTGATTTCTAATTACATTTTCACGTGTAACGTTATTTCCAAATATATTAATTCTTTCTATAAAAAAAGTTTCTCCTTCTTCAATAATAAAATCAATATTCAACTTATCTGAAACTATATTCTGTCGAGCAAAAGCATTTGAAGATTTAAATTCTTCATTAGTAGTAATTAAATCAATTTCATCTAATATTTTATCTAAAGAATAAATTGAATAAGGTTCTCCTTTTAAATCAATTAGTAATTTATTTATATCTTTGTAGTTTTTTTCATCAAAATTATTTGGTAAAATAAAATTCATGTCACCAAAATAAATTTTTTGATTTGGAATGATATTAAAAATTAATTCAAATTCATTTTTATTAATTAATTTTGCAAAAGAAGTATTTATTTTTACATTATAAAATCCTTTATTTAGATAAAAATTCTTAAGTAATCTTTTATCAATTTCAATTATTTCTTCTTTTAAAAATTTTTTACCTGAAATAAATTTCCAAAATTTATATTCCTCACTTACTATTATGCTTTTTAATTTACTATCTTTATAAATTTTATCCCCTATGAAAGAAATTTTCCCAATTTTAGATTTTTCACCCAGGTCAATTATATAATTAATACTAACCATATTATCATCTAGTAGCTCAATAAAAGGATCTATATTTGCAAAATAATATCCAGCAGATTTTAGCTTTGATCGTATAATTGTTTTTTCCTTAGTTAATAAAAAATCATTAAAAGATCCTCTTGGCTTTAAAATCAAACTATCTCTTATTATTTTTTTAAATTTTTCTGCTTTAATTCCAGTAATCTTAATTTCTTTGATAAGTGGAGCCTCATCAACTTTGATAAAAAGTATATTTTTTTCTATTTTGACATAAACATTATTGAAGAAGTTTGAATTATATAGATCTTTTAATATTTGATTAATTTTATTGTTCTTAATAGATTGTCCTGCATTAACTTTAGAAAACATCAATATAGTTTCATCTGATATTCTATTATTTCCTGTAATTTCAATTTTTTTAATAATTTCACTAAATGAAAAAGATGAAAAAACTAAAAAGTTTAAAAGAAATGATAATAGAAGTATTTTAATTTTGTTCATATATAAATGATGATTTATATATTGTTTTCAAGTGTTTTCAATCTAACATAATTATTTAATTCGACAATATCTCTAATCGTTTTAGGTGATTTATTTTTATAATTTATAAATTGCCTTTTATTAATAATATTAAATAATTTTTTTTGAATATCTGTAAATTTAATTTTATTTTCAAGAAAGAGTTGAACCAAAGTATCATTTGCAGAAACTATAACTGTTTCAAATAATGAATGTTTGGAAGGTAGAAGGTTTAATAACCTGATCATAGGATATCTTTTAATATTTATTTTTTTTAAATCTAGATTATTTAATTTATCAATATCTATTTTTTTAGATTTTAATTTCTTATTGTGATCAGAATAAAGTGTATTAAAAATTGGAACTCGCATAGTAGTATCATGGACTATAATTTTAGTTATGCCAGTATCAGATTTCAAAATAGCATGCACATAAGAATTTGAATGAATTAAAATTTCAATTTTTTTATAACTACAATTAAAAATATTTTTTGCTTCAATCACCTCATAGATTTTATTAATCATTGTTGCTGAGTCTATAGAAATTTTTTTTCCCATTTTCCAATTAGGATGCTTAAGAGCTTGAGCAATTGTAATATCTTTAAATTTATTTAAAGGTAAATTTTTAAACGGTCCACCAGAAGCTGTTAGGAATATTTTTTCAATTTTATTAATATCTAAATTTTGGATGCCATACCATAATGAAAAATGTTCAGAATCTACTGGTATAAAATCTGTTTTATTTTTTTTTAATTCTTTTTTTATTAAATTCCATCCACATATTATCGACTCTTTATTTGCTATAGCAATTCTCTTTGAATATTTAATAATTTTCAATGTTGGTTCCAACCCATTTATTCCTGTGATAGAACTCATTGTATAGTCAACTTTGTTAGTAAAAATTTTACTAAAATTAACGAAGTTATTATAAATATTTAAATTTAAATTAACTGAGTCAGTTTTTATTAAATCAAATTTTTTTTTATTTGTTATAATTAAGTTTTTAACTTTAAATTCTTTTGCTTGTTTTAATAATAGTTTATAATTTTTATCAGCTGTTAAGAGAATGATTTCAAATTTTTTATGATCTTTTCTTATAATATCTAATAAAGTTTTACCAATAGAACCAGTTGAACCAAGAATTGCGATTTTAGTTTTCATTAAAAATTAAAATTTAAAAAAAGTACATACGAAAAAGGAAGGGCAAAAATTACACCGTCAATTCGATCAAGTATACCGCCGTGGCCTGGTATAATAGTTCCTGTATCTTTCATTTTTGATTTTCTTTTAAAATATGAGATAATTAAATCTCCAATTTGACTAACAAAAGAAACTAATAATATGAATAAAAACATTTCTTTTGTAAATTCAAAATTTTCAACATTAGATGAAAATTCTAAAAATAAATTTGTAAATATTATCGACAATAAAAAACTGCCTATTACACCTGAATACGTTTTTTTAGGACTAATTTTGGTTAGTTTCGGTCCTTTGAATATATTTCCAAATAAATATCCACCTATATCGGTTGATGCACATATTATTGCTACTAACAATAAATGGAAATAATCTCTATCAAATTCATTTCTAATTTTAAATATTGTATAAAAAGAAATTATTATAAAAATTGTGCCCAATAATTTAAAGAGATTGTTTTTAGATAGTTTTAACCATTCATAAGTTGTAATTAAAAAACAAATAAAGATAAAAAAATTAAAAGTGGAGTAGACAAATTTATTTTATCGGTTTCAGAAAATGGGTACGGTAAAAGATCATCCTACCTTGACTATAGAGTAACAAATAGAGGAGGAAAAGGAATTATTGGAATTATCAATTCACCAAGAAATGGAAATATATCTGCTTCTTTAGTTGTGAATGAGTCTGACGAAATTATTTTATCTACAGATAAAGGAAGTATTATGCGTTGCGCAGTAAAAGAAATAAGAGTTGCAGGTCGTAATACTCAAGGTGTAAGAATTAAAAAATTGTCAGGCACTGAAAAAGTTGTATCTGTAATAAAAATTGAGGATAACATACAATAATA
>JACWEP010000015.1 GCA_014653375.1 Pelagibacterales bacterium SAG-MED48
CTGATGTATCTTGCTTTGTCACGGTTCCAATCTCTATTTTGCTCTATAAATATCTTATAATCATAAAAAGTAGCCTGGTTTCCTGTTGCTAGTAAATATCTCCACTTTATAAAATTATATATCGATTTATCTTTGGCTCTTTTGGCGTTTTTTAAAGATGAGGTCCATCTGTTTTTTTGCATTTCAGCAATAGCTTTTTTTGCAATGCTAAAATCTTTTCTATTATAATATTTTGATATTTTTATATTTCGAGATGTTGTGGTTCCAGATATAGATGGTTTTTTTTTTGGAATTTTAAATGATAGCTTTTTATCTTTTTTTATCTTTTTAACTTCAGTAATATTTTTTTCTTCAATCTTAATATCATTATTTTTTTTAGGCTTTTTTATCGGTTTTAGAATATTTTTAGATAATTTATTTGCCAGCTCTTCCTTTGTAAGAGTCGGCTTTTTTAAAGGAATTAATACAGATGTTTCAGCAGAAAGATTATTAGAATTTAATAAGTATGATATTATCAAACCAATAAATAATAATTTTTTATGCATAATCTTTTAGTATATGAATCTATAAACTATGTTATAAGTATTTATGTTCAAAGGATCAAATGTTGCTTTAATCACGCCATTTAAAAATAATAGCCTCGATGAAGAAGCTTATATAAAATTAATCCATTTCCATATGGATAATGGAACTAGCGGTCTTGTACCAGCTGGGACTACAGGTGAGTCTCCCACATTAAATCATGATGAGCATCAAAGAGTTATTGATTTATGCATTAATGAGAGTAACGGCAAAATTCCTGTAATAGCTGGTACTGGATCAAATTCAACAGAGGAAGCTATTTCTTTAACATCACATGCTGAAAAAGCAGGTGCAAACGGAGCTCTAATTGTAACCCCTTATTATAATAAGCCTACGCAAGAGGGATTATATCAACACTATAAAGCTATCAATGATAAATGTGGAATTCCTATTATAATTTATAATATACCAGGCAGATCTGTAATTGATATGTCAGTTGATACTATGGCCAGATTATTTGAATTAAAAAATATAGTTGGAGTAAAAGATGCAACAGGAGATCTTGATAGAGTCGATCAACAATTATCTAAAATGGGTAAAGAATTTATTCAAATGACAGGAAATGATGAAAATGCATTTGAATTTAATAAAAGAGGTGGTGTTGGAGCAATAAGTGTTACTGCAAATATCGCACCAAAGCTTTGTTCAGATTTTCAAAAACTTTCTGTCTCTAAGGATGAAAATGATTTAATTGAAGCTGAAAAATTAGATAATATTTTGCAACCAGTTCATGATTCAATGTTTGTTGAGAGCAACCCAAGTCCAGTTAAGTTTGGAGCCAAATTAATGAACTTATGCGATGATGAAGTTAGACTTCCTTTGGTGAAGGTGACTGATGGTGCAAAAACAATTATAAAAAAAGCTTTAGAATCAGCAAGATTGATTTAATGATCAAAAAAACCAATCCTGGTTTAAAAATTATTTGTTTAAACAGAAAAGCTAGTTTTAATTATTTTTTTGAGGACCTGTTAGAAGCAGGAATTGTTTTAAAAGGTTCAGAAATTAAATCTATTAGAGATGGAAAAATTAATATAGCAGACTCATACGCTATTGAAAAAAATGGAGAATTAGTTTTAATTAATTCTCATATAGCAGCATACAAGCAAGCAAGTTATTCTAACCATGGCCCAACTGATGAAAGAAAGCTTTTACTTAATAAGAAAGAAATTAATAAACTAATTGGAAAGATGCAGAGAGATGGTTTTACAATAGTTCCAACTAAAATGTATTTTAAAAAAGGGAAGGCTAAAATTGAATTAGCAGTTGCAAAAGGTAAAAAACAATTTGATAAAAGAGCAACGAAGAAAAATAGAGATTGGAACCGTGACAAAGCAAGATACATCAGAAAATCAAGCTAAAAATATATATTTAGGTATAGGCTCAAATCTTGGAAATAGAATAACCAATATTGAAAAAGCTAAATCATTATTAGAGGAAAAAAATATAAAATTAATCTCAATTTCAAAATATTATGAAACTCCATCATGGCCAAATCCCAAAAATCCAAAGTTTATAAATATTGTTTTAAAAATTAAATGCCAAATTAAACCATACGAACTTTTGAGTATTTGCAAATCTATTGAAGTTAAACTGGGAAGAAAAAAAGCAGCTAAAAATTCACCACGTGTATGCGATATTGATATTATTGATTTTAATGGGTTGATCTTAAATGATAAATTAAATTTACCTCACAAAATGATGCATAAAAGAAGCTTTGTTTTATTTCCTCTGTTTGAAATTGAAAAAAATTGGGTTCACCCAATTAAAAAAACTAATATAAAAAAGTTGATTTTTTCCCTGTCAAATGAAGATATTAGATCTATTAAACAAATTTGAATTAATGCTATAATGAAATATGCTTAATTCTACTGATCTCATTAATAAGGTAAAAGTTTATAATAAATTCTTAAATCACGAGAGACTAGATAAAGCTTACAACTTCGCCGTTAAGGCCCACCATAATCAAAAAAGAGCATCTGGTGACCCATATTCTGTTCATCCAATTGAAGTAGCAAATATTTTAACTGATTTAAAATTAGATAGCGCTACTATTACTACTGGATTATTGCATGACACTATAGAGGATACTTTTGCAACATACGAAACTATTAAAAATGAATTTGGTGATGAAGTTGCTGATTTAGTTGAGGGCGTTACAAAAATTTCAGTATTTGAAAATACAGCTGGAGCAAATTCTAAAGTTGAAAATTTTAGAAAATTAATTTTAGCTACCTCAAAAGATATAAGAGTTTTATTAGTTAAAATAGCTGATCGATTACATAATATGAGAACGATAAAAGCTATCACAAAAGAAGAAAAGAAATTGAGGATAGCACAAGAAACTATGGAAATTTATGCCCCTCTAGCAGATAGAATGGGCATGCATACAATTAGAGATGAACTTGAAGATTTATCATTTGAAATATTAAACAATGATGCAAGGAAATTAATTAAGAAAAGACTTGATGAAATTAAATTGGACACAAAAGATGTATTTGAAGTTCTTTCTTTTGAATTAAGTGAAATTTTAAATGAAAATCATATCAATGCTGAAATTTATGGAAGAGAAAAAACACCTTTTTCTATATGGAGAAAAGTACAAAAAAAAAGAGTATCTTTAGAACAAATTACAGACATCATTGGTTTTAGAATTATTTTAGATAATGTTGATGATTGCTATAAGACATTAGGCATTTTCCATAAAAGATGGAACTGCATACCTGGTAAATTTAAAGATTATATATCTTCACCAAAAATTAATGGATATGAGTCCATTCATACATCAGTAATAGGATCTAAAAAAAAACCCATTGAAATACAGATTAGAACAAAAAAAATGCACGAATTTGCAGAACGAGGCGTTGCTTCTCATTGGCAATATAAATCTTCTGAACGTTTTAATGCCTTAAGTTGGAAAGAATACGATTGGTTGAAAGATCTAGTTGAAATTATAGAAAAAAATGAAAATCCAGAACATTCTTACGAATATACTAAACTTCAAATGTTTCAGGAAAATGTTTTTTGTTTCACTCCTAAAGGTTCAGTAATTAAATTACCAAAGGATGCTACGGCTATAGATTTTGCTTACGCCGTTCATACAAAGGTTGGAAATACAGCAATTGGATGTGAGATCAATGGAAATAAATCTGAATTACAAGACATATTAAGAAATGGTGATAGGGTAAATATAATTACATCAAAAAATCAATCACCATCACTTCACTGGATACCCACTACTAAAACAGGTAAAGCTAGAGCAGCAATAAGAAGGTATTGGCATGATAAAGGTGAGCAAAAAGAAGAAAGAACTAAAAAATATAACACTACATTATGGATATCTTTACCTGATCAACCAGGTCAACTTGGCGACATAAGCTCATTAATAGGTAGCCATAAACTAAATATTTCCAATGTTGAAATGGCAGGAAAAAACTTAAAGTATATAAATTTTAAATTCAAATTAATAATAACTAACCTCAAAAACTTCACAAATTTTATTGCAGAGCTTAAACAAAAAGGTATAAAATTTAAGATAATTAGACACGAAAATAAAAGAAATGCTTTCACACAAAAAATCCTTAGATATTTTAAAAAAAACTAATGCACTCCTAGAAGGACATTTTGTTTTATCTTCTGGCTTACATTCTTCAAAATATATTCAATGTGCAAAACTTTTAAGCTATCCAGTATTAGCTGAAAAAATCTGCAAATCTTTAGCTAATAAAATTAAGAAAAAATTTAAAAAGATTGATTTGATTTTAGCACCTGCGATGGGTGGTATTATTATTGGCTATGAAATAGGTAAACTATTAAAAAAAGAAACAATTTTTTGTGAGAGAGTAAATGGAAAATTTACTTTGAGACGTGGTTTTAATATAAAAAAAAGGTCAAAAGTTTTAATTATAGAAGATGTCATAACGACAGGAAAATCTAGTATGGAATGTGTAAAGCTAATTAAAAAGGCAAATGCTACACTTTTAGGTTTTGCATCAATAATTGATAGATCAACAAAAAAAACATTAAAAATTAAAACTGGTATTACATCACATTTAAAAATTGACGTACCTACATTTAGTGAAAAACAATTACCTAGCAGCCTTAAGTTAATCCCTATCACAACACCTGGAAGTAGATTTATTAAGTGAAAAGATTAGGTGTAAATATTGATCACATAGCAACTTTAAGAAATGCTAGAGGTGAGATTCACCCCGACCCATGTTTTGCTGCTTCTGAAGTAATTAAGATGGGAGCAGATTCAGTTACGATTCATTTGCGTGAAGATAGAAGGCATATTAATGATTTAGATGCTAAAAAAATTTGTAAGTTAAAAAAAATATTGGTCAATCTTGAAATTTCAATGAATGATAAAATTGTTAAAAATGCACTTAAAATTAAACCTAATTATATTTGTATTGTTCCCGAAAATAGAAAAGAAGTAACAACAGAAGGAGGACTAAATTTAGATAAAAATCAAAAAAAATTAAGAAATATAATTCAAATATTTAAGCAAGCTAAAATTCGTACAAGTTTGTTTGTAAATCCATCAATAAGAGATATTAAAATTTCAAATGATTTAAATGCAGATTGTGTTGAAATACACACTGGAAGACTTTCAAATTTAGTAAAATCAAAAAAAGATTATAATGCTGAGCTAAGAAGAATTAAAAAAAGTTCGGTACTTGCAAAAAAACTTAATATTGAAGTACATGCTGGTC
The DNA here is from genome assembly GCA_014653375.1 of Pelagibacterales bacterium SAG-MED48. Taxonomy (GTDB): domain Bacteria; phylum Pseudomonadota; class Alphaproteobacteria; order Pelagibacterales; family Pelagibacteraceae; genus Pelagibacter. The sequence continues at coordinate 5,298 of JACWEP010000015.1, forward strand.
ATGGACTCGATTACCAAACAACAAAAATTCTTTCTAAAATTAATGAAATTCAAGAATTCAATATTGGTCATTTTATTATTGGAGAGTCTATTTTTTTTGGTCTATCAAAAGTCATTAGAAGTTTTAAAAAAATTATAAAAAAATAATTTATGAAAATTCTTGGTATAGGAGTTGATATAATCGAAAATAAAAGAATTAAAAACTCAATAAAAAATTCTAAGTTTAAGAAAAGAATTTATAGTAGCAAAGAACTTGCTCAATCAATTTTATCCAAAAATAAAGTAGGCTATTTTTCCAAAAGGTTTGCAGCAAAAGAAGCGTTTGCAAAAGCCTTAGGAACAGGTTTTAGGGGCAATCTTAACTTTAATGATATAGAAATAATTAATGATAAAATGGGCAAACCCTATTATTTAATAACAAAAAAAATAACTGAATTAATTCAAATGAAATTTAAAATCAAAAAATTTAATTGTTTTCTTTCAATTTCAGATGAAAACGATTACTCAACAGCATTTACTATAATTCAATCTATATGAAACTAGACAAAGATTTTTTTTCAGAAAATATAAAAACATTATTTTATGCACTTATAATTGCTGTTATAATTAGATCTTTATTTATTCAACCTTTTTATATCCCATCATCATCTATGGAGCCTACTTTACTTGTTGGAGATAGACTATTCGTAACAAAATATTCTTATGGATATAGTAAACATTCTTTTCCTTTTAGTCCTCCAATATTGGATAAAAGAATTTTATTTAGTAGCCCTAATAGAGGTGATGTTGTAGTTTTTAAAACACCAGCAGATAATAGAACAGATTATATTAAGAGATTAATAGGTTTACCTGGTGATAGAATTCAATTTATAGATTCAAACTTATATTTAAATAATAGTGAAATATTAAAATCTAAAGTTTTAAATAAAACTAAAATATATTGTGGTAGCAGGTCAATAGATGTTTTTAAGTTTGAAGAAAAGCTACCTAATGGAAAAAAATTTCATACAGTTTATTTAAAAGATTATACCTACCAAAACTCAGATGTTTTTACAGTTCCAAAAGATCATTATTTTTTTTTAGGAGATAATAGGGATTGCTCTAAAGATAGTAGATTTCTTTCTAGTGTAGGTTATGTGCATAAAGATAATTTAGTAGGTAAAGCTCAATTTATTTTTTTTTCATCTGATAAAAAAATTGGTAGCATTTTTGCTTTTTGGAAATGGCATAAATCAATAAGATTTGACAGAACTTTTGATAAAATAAATTAATGAAAATTAATTACCAAGTATTAGAAAAAAAACTAAATATTAAATTTAAGAATAGAGATTTATTATCCCAATCACTTACACATAAAAGTTTTGATTCAAATACAAATAATGAAAAGCTTGAGTTTTTAGGGGATCGTGTACTTGGTTTGGTAATTGCAAAAAAACTTCTAGAAATATATCCAAATGAAAAAGAAGGTATTTTGGACAAAAAATTCGCATCTTTGGTAAATAAAAATACCTGCTTAGAAATAGCAAAAAATATAAAATTAGAAAATTTTATTCAAACATTTAACCCAAAAAATAAATCAATCAAAATAGAAGATAAAATTATTTCTGATTGTTGTGAAGCTTTAGTGGGGGCAATTTATCTTGAAAAAGGATTAGGTGTAGTTGAAAAATTAATCTTAGATTTATGGCAAAATCATATTAAAAGAAGTGTGATTACTCAAATTGATGCTAAGACAAAATTGCAAGAATTTGCATTAAAAAATTTTAAAAAACTCCCAACTTATAAAGTAATCGCAAATACAGGTCCACGTCACAAACCTTTGTTTAAGGTTGGTGTAAAACTTCCCAATACTAAATATTTTATTGCATCTGGTAAATCTAAGAAAGATGCAGAACAAAATGCAGCTACAGAATGTTTAAAAAGTATAAAATAAATTTATTATGAATTGGAGTGATGAAAGTTTCTTAATAAGTAAAAATAGGTATGGTGAAAATTCTTTGATTGCTGAACTATACTCAAAAGACCATGGCAAAATTTCAGGTATTATTTTTGGTGGAACTTCAAAGAAGATTAAAAACTATCTGCAAATTGGAAATAAATTGCATGTTAATTATAGCTCTAAAAATGAAAATAGAATTGGTTACTTTAAAATTGAAATTTTAAATGCTTATAGTCCATTATATTTTGACCATAAACAAAAGTTATCTTGCATCACTACAGCAACAAATTTGATCAAGATTTTAACAGCAGATTCTCAAGCAAATAATAAAGTTTATGATTTAATAAATAGTCTTTTTTTAATTTTAAAGGATGAAGATTGGTTAAAAAGATATATTTTTTGGGAATTAGAACTATTAAAACTACTTGGATATGATCTTGAATTAGAAAATCTTGTTGAAAAAGATATTGTAGAAAATGAAACTGTTTATTACGCTAGTTCTTCTTCTGAAAAAAAATATGTACCTAATTTCTTAATTGAAAAAGATTTAAAAGTTGATGATGTTAAAACATTATTAAGTGGTTTAAAATTAGTTGGAGATTATCTTGACAAAACTATTTTAAAACCCAATAACTTGAATTATCCCAATAGTAGATTGTTATTTATTAATTCTTTTAAATAATTATTTTATAATTTTATCAATTCGATCAGCATAATAACTAACAATTGCACTAGCCCCAGCTCTTTTAAAAGAAACTAAGCTTTCATAAACAGCATCCTCATTAATTATTTTTTTTTGTATTGCATTTGAAATTAAGCTGTATTCACCCGAAACTTGGTATGCGAAAACGGGTATTTTAAATTTTTCTTTAATTGATTTAATAATATCTAGGTACGGCATACCTGGTTTAACCATAACCATATCTGCACCTTCTTTAATATCTAGTGCAACCTCTCTTAGAGCTTCGTCGCTATTTCTAAAATCCATTTGATATGTTTTTTTATCTCCTTTTAAAGATCCTTTTGAGCCAACCGCATCTCTAAATGGCCCATAAAAACTTGATGCATACTTTGCAGCATAGGATAGTATTTGAACACTTTGATAGTTTGATCTATCTAATGCTTGTCTTATTTTTCCAATTCTACCATCCATCATGTCAGAAGGAGCGAGCACATCACATCCCATCTCTGCTTGTAATAATGATTGATTAATCAAAACTTTTATTGTTTCGTCATTAATAATTTGATTTGATTTGATTAATCCATCGTGACCATGAGAAGTATATGGATCCAGGGCAACATCACACATAATTCCTATTTGGTTTTTATATTTTTTTTTAATTTCTATTATTGCTTTACAAACCAAATTGTTCTCATTGAGCGATTCTGATCCTATCTCGTTTTTTAAACTATTTTTGGTCTTAGGAAAAAGAGCTACCATCGGTATCCCTTTATTAATTGCTCTATCTACTATTTGGGGCAGTCTATTAATGGTATACCGATAAACTCCAGGCATAGAGCTTATTGATTCTCTTTTGTTAGACCCATCAATTAAAAATATGGGTAAAATGAAGTCATTTGGACTTAAGGTATTTTCTTGAATTAGCCTTCTAGACCAGGAATGTTTTCTATTTCTTCTTAGTCTAAGGCTCGGATATTTACCAGTAATCATGTTTTTAATCTCTTTATTAATGCGACAAATGTATTATACAAATATATATTAAAATAAGTACAAAACAATCTTGATGAGCATAGAAACTTCAAAAGTCGTAGATCTTAATATAAAAAAAGAAGATAGAGTTTTAGATTTTAGCGATTTTCAAAAACAAAATATTAAGTTTGATATTGATAAATTGCAAGAAGCTTACAATCAAATTGTGCAAACCAGAAAATTTGATGATGGTGGTGGTGTAACTCATTTTGGAGCAATTTCTTTAACTCAAATACCTGGTGATCCAGATTCAATAAAAGGAAATAAGGCCAGAGGAGTTTATTGGACAAAACCTGATAAAACTGGAAAAGAAGTTTCCAGAGATGTTGAGATTGACGAGTCTGCATATTCGGAATTTATTAAAGATTATGAAAACACGTATTTTAAAGAAGTTTTTGACGTATTATCATCAAAATACAAATTAGGGCGTATTAGAATTTTATTAAAAGAACCTAGATCAACACTAAGTTGGCACAGGGATCCAGAGCCAAGATTACATATACCAATAATTAGTAATCCAGGCTGTTTGATGGTTATTGATAATGTTGCAAAACATATGCCTGCTGATGGATCTGTTTGGGTAACTAATAATACTAAATATCATAATGCGTTTAATGGTGGAGAAGAAAATAGAATTCACTTAGTTGCTTGCGTATTAGATTATAAATTTAATTAATTTGAAAAAAATATTTATCTCATCAGATCATGCTGGATATAAATTAAAAGAAGCTATCAAAAAATACCTACTAAGTAAGAAGTTAACATTTCAAGACTTGGGTCCAAATAATAATACTAGAGTTGATTACCCAGACTTTGCTCATAAAGTAGCAAAAAAGGTAAAAACAGGTAAAAATAATATTGGCATTTTAGTTTGTGGCTCTGGTATGGGAATGAGCATTGCGGCGAATAGACATAAAAATATTCGTGCAGCACAATGTTTTAACTTAAAATCTACAAAATTATCAAGATTGCATAATGATGCAAATATCATTACATTAGGTTCACGATTGTTAACAAAAAAAAATGCTTTAAGTTGTATTGGTGTTTTTTTAAATACTAAATTTGAGGGTGGAAGACACTCAAGTAGAATAAGGAAAATTTAATTATGTCTAGTGAAAAAAATTATATAAACGATAATTACAAAAGTTTTTTTGAAGATAGTTTGTCAAAGAAAGATCCTGAATTACATAAAGCAATTCAAGATGAGCTTTTAAGACAACAACAACATATAGAATTAATTGCTTCTGAAAATATAGTTTCTCAGGCCGTATTAGAAGCTCAGGGATCTGTTCTAACGAATAAATATGCAGAGGGTTATCCAGGGAAAAGATACTATAATGGATGCGAACATGTCGATGTTGCTGAAAATTTAGCTATTGAGAGATTAAAAAAATTATTTGACTGTAATTTTGCTAATGCTCAACCACATTCAGGTGCCCAAGCTAATGGAGCTGTTTTTTTAGCACTACTAAATCCTGGAGATACCTTTATGGGTATGAGTTTAAATTCAGGTGGTCACATCACTCATGGGTTAAAAATTTCTATGTCTGGTAAATGGTTTAATGCAATAGGTTATGAAGTAGATAAAGAGTCAGAACTTATTGATTATGACAATGTTGAAAAACTTGCATTAGAACATAAACCAAAGTTGATTATAGCTGGTGGAAGTGCGTATTCTAGAGTTATTGATTTTAAAAGATTTAGAGAAATTGCAGATAAAGTTGGTGCTTACTTAATGGTTGATATGGCTCATTTCTCTGGTTTAGTAGCCGGAAAAGGATATCCTAATCCTTGTGATCATGCGCATGTTGTAACATCTACAACTCACAAAGTATTTAGAAGCGCAAGAGGTGGAATAATTTTAACCAATCATGAAGATCTTGCTAAGAAATTTAATACAGCTGTATTCCCTGGATATCAAGGTGGACCATTAATGCATGTTATTGCTGCTAAAGCTGCAGGATTTTTAGAAGCATTACAGCCAGAATTTAAAGATTACATTCAATCTGTTTTAGCTAATGCAAAAATGTTAGCTGAAACATTAAAAAACAATGGTTTTAAAATTTACTCAGATGGAACAGACACTCATTTAATGTTGGTTGATCTACGTCCATATAACGTTAAAGGAAATTTAGCTGCTGAGAGTTTATCAAGAGCAAACATAACTTGTAATAAAAATGGAATACCTTTTGATACTGAAAAACCAATGATCACTTCAGGTATTAGACTTGGAACACAAGCTGCAACTACTAGAGGTTTTGGTTTAAATGAATTTAAAACTGTTGGAGAGTTAATTACTAAAACATTAAAGGGATTGTCTGAAAACCCTTCTGACAATAGTAAAATTGAAAATGAAGTTAAAAACGAGGTGATAGCTTTAACTTCATCGTTTCCAATATATAAAAATTTATAAATAATGATCTGTCCCTGTGAAAAAAAAGGAGATACATCTGTTGTAGACTCTAGACCAACAGAAGATGGAACTGCCATAAGAAGAAGAAGATTATGTGTCTGTGGCGAAAGATTTACTACATTTGAAAGAATTCAAATTAGAGAATTGATGGTCGTTAAAAAAAATGGAAGAAAATCAACTTTTGATAGAGATAAATTATCTAAATCTGTCTATATAGCGTTAAAAAAAAGACCTATAGACACAGAAACTGCTGAAAAATTTATTAGTAAAATTTCTAGAGCACTTGAAGAACTTGGGCAAAATGAAATATCAACAAATACAATAGGAACAATGGTAATGGAGGGGTTAAAAGAATTAGATCCTGTTGCTTATGTTAGGTTCGCTTCAGTATATAGAAACTTTAGAGAAGAAAAAGATTTTGTACAATTCGTGGACAAACTTGATGTCTACAAAAAAAGATAAATTTTCAATTAAAGATAAATTCTACATGGAACTAGCCTTAGACTTGGCTAGAGCACGAGAAGGTCTTACTGGTCCCAATCCATCAGTTGGATGTGTGATTGTTAAAAATGATGAATTAATTTCAATTGGTCAAACATCATATAATGGAAGACCACACGCAGAATTAAATGCAATTAAAAATAGTATCACAAATTTAAAAGACTCAAAAATGTATGTTACCTTAGAACCTTGCTCTCATCATGGTGCAACTCCACCATGCACAAGTGCGATAATAAGATCTGGAATTAAAGAAGTAATATATTCAGTTATAGATATTGATAAAAGAGTTAAAGGTAAAACTTTTAATATATTAAAATCAAAAAAAATTGAAGTTAGAAAAGAATTATTAAAAGATAAGATTAGTCAATTTTATGCTCCATATTTCTATAATCGAAAAAAAAAATTACCTTACATAACTGGTAAAATCGCGATCTCAAAAAATAATTTAATTTATAGTAAAAAAAAAAGAAAGATAACTAATTTACTATCAGATAAGTTTACTCATTTTTTAAGATATAAAAATGACTCAATATTAATATCTTACAAAACTTTAAATAAAGATAATCCTAAATTAAATTGTAGATTAAAAAATATGGAAAAATTCTCTCCTAAAAGAATTGTTTTAGATAATAATTTACAAACTAATACTGGAAGTTATCTATTTAAAACAGCAAGCAAAAATAATACTATTATTTTTTATAATGAAGCCAATAGGTCAAAAATTTTAGAATTTAATAAAAAAAAAATTGTACTAATTAAGTCTAAACTAAATAAAAATAAGACCTTTGATATCTTATTAATTTTAAAAAAACTTTATAATTTAGGATGCCGAAATATTTTAATCGAAGGAGGAAATGAATTAACTAAAAATTTACTCAATAAGAAAGTGTTTAATCAATTTTATTTGTTCAAAAGCCCAATAAAATTATCAAAATTAACCGAATTTAAGGAATTTAATGGTTTAAACATACTAAAAAAAAATTATAAAAAAAAATCAAAAGTTAATTCTAATTTTGGTAAAGATATAATAACCCTATATAAAAGCTAATATGTTTAACGGAATTATATACAACCAAGGTATTGTTACTAAAATTTTAAAAAGACCAAAGGGTTTAAATATTTTTGTAAAAAGCAATTTTAAGTTAAATAATAAAGATATTGGCTTGTCGGTCGCTTGTGATGGAGTTTGTCTTACATTAATTTCATATAAAAAAAAAATTATGGAATTTTATCTTTCTAACGAAACTATTATCAGATCAAAGTTCAAATATTTAAAAAATAATGATGTATTAAATTTAGAATTGCCGCTTAAGTACGGAACCAAAATATCTGGCCACATATGTCAGGGTCATGTTGATACTGTGGGTAAAGTTTTGAGTATAAAAATAATAGACAAATCTTACCTTTTTGATTTTGAAATTACGAGAAATGAGAGAAAACACTTGATCGAAAAAGCATCTATTTGTGTAAATGGGATTTCTCTTACCATCTCTAAAGTTTCTAAAAAAGGATTTCAAATTTGGGTAATACCACATACTTTTAACGAGACTAACTTATCATCGCTTAAAAAAAATAGTTTAGTTAATATTGAGATAGATATCTTGTCTAAATACGTTAGAAATTATTTTAATGAAAAAAAATAATTTCACTCCAATAGAGAATATTATTAATGTTGCCAAAAAAGGTGGCATGTTCATTCTTGTTGACGATGAAAAAAGAGAAAATGAAGGTGATCTGATAATCTCGACATCAGACTCTAATGCTAAAAATATAAACTTTATGGCTAAGTATGGACGTGGTTTAATTTGTCTTGCATTGGATAGTGCTCAAGCTAAAAAATTAAATCTATCCTTAATGTCACCAATTAATCAATCTAGAAATAAAACAGCGTTTACTGTTTCAATTGAAGCCAAGAATGGTATTACAACGGGTATATCAGCTAGAGACAGGGCAAAAACTATTAAAATTGCATCTAAAAAAAAGGTAAAGAAAAATGAAATTGTTTCACCAGGACATGTGTTTCCAATTATTGCAAAAGACGGTGGTGTTTTAGTTAGAGCTGGTCATACAGAAGCATCTGTCGATATATCTCGATTAGCAAAAAAAAATAATTCAGCAGTAATATGTGAAATTATGAATGAAGATGGCACAATGGCTAAGGGTCAAGATCTCTTTAATTTTGCAAAAAAGCACAAACTTAAAATAGGTAAGATTGAAGATTTAATTGCTTATAGGTTGAAGAAAGAAAAATTAATCAAAATTAAAAAACAAAGCAATATTGATGTTAAAAATCAAAAATACAAAATTAGAATTTACGAAAATTTACTTGATGGTTCGGAACATTTTGCTTTAATAAAAGGAAATATTAAAAAAGGAATTACTCCTAGAGTTAGAGTGATTTCTTCTAATGTAGTTCAAAATTATCTAATTAATCAGCAACTACCCAACTCATTTAATAAAACATTAAACTATTTTAAAAAATTCAATAATTGTGTTTTAGTATTTATCAAAGATACAAACTTAAAATCAGTTACTCAAACTCTTAAGGACTATAAAAATAAGGATTTTTATAAGAAAGGTAATGACAAACTTATTAGAAATTATGGAATAGGTGCTCAAATTATTAAAGATTTAAAAATTAAGAATATGATATTAATTACCAAGTCACCTAAAAAGGTTATTGGTTTAGAGGGATATGATATAAAGATTACCAAACAGGAATTAATTTAATGAAAAAAAAATATTTAATAATTATAGCAAATTATTATGAGGATATAGCAAAGGGTCTTCTTGATAGTGCTTTAAAATTAATTCCAAAATCTAATTTTATTAAGATTATTAAAGTGCCTGGTGTTTTTGAGATACCAGTTACAATCTCAAAAAATATAAAAAAATATGATGCTTTTTTAGCTTTAGGTTGTGTTATTAAGGGTGAAACTCCACATTTTGATTTTATTTCACAAGCCTCAACTAATGCAATTATGGATTTATCAATTAACAATCAAAAACCAATTGGTAACGGTATTATTACTTGCTTAAATATGCGACAAGCCAAGGCTAGAAAGAAAAAAGGTGCAGAGGCTGCTCAAGCAGTAATTTCTATTTTATCACAAAAATGAGAACTCATTTTAATCCAAAAAATAATCCTAGAGTAATTATTATTCAGAAATTATATGGAAAATTTTATAATGAAGACAATGATTTAGATTTTCCAAAACATAGATTTAAGAAATTTATTAAAGATATTGTACTAGGAACTATTGAAAGAAATGAATTAATTCGGACAGAGTTAGATACCAAACTAGGTGAGGAGTTTGTTTTTGAAAATCTTGATAAAGTATTTCAAACTATCTTAAAGGCAGCAACATATGAATTTCTTTACAAACCTAATTTGTCTATAAATATAATAATTAAAGAATATTTGAATTCATCAAATTTTTTTTTAGAAGACTCTCAAACTAAATATCTTAATGCTCTATTGGATAATATTGGTAAAAAATTAAGAACTACCAATGCATGAATTTGAATTAATAAAAAAATATTTCTCTAAACTATCAAAGAAAAATAAATCTGCGCTTAACCTAAATGACGATGTTTTTTTTGATAAAAAAAAAGAACTTGTGATATCTATAGATACTTATAATGATAAAATTCATTTTATAGATTTCAATAAACCCGATCTTGTAATTAAAAAAATTATTCGATCATCTATTTCTGATTTAATATGCAAAGGTGTTCAACCTAAATTTTATTTTATTTCTGGATCTGGAAATAAAAAATCATTTTCAAATAATAATTTATTAAAGATTTCTAAGTCCCTTAAACAGGAACAAAAAAAATATGGTATTTTTTTATGTGGTGGTGATACCACATTTTCAAATAAATTAAGTTTTTCAATTACTTCTGTGGGTTACTCTAAAGATATCATTTATCGAAATAAAGCTAAAATAAATGACGATATTTATGTAACGGGAAACTTAGGTGATAGTTTTATAGGTCTTCAAATTTTAAAAAAGAAAATTAAATTTAACAAAAAAATTAATGATTATTTTATTAACAAATATTACAAGCCAGATATTCAACTTAATATTGCAAAAAAATTACTTTTATTTGCAAACTCATCAATAGATATTTCAGATGGTCTTATTTCTGATCTAGAGAAAATGTTGAATATGCAAAATTACTCATATGAAATAACTGAGAAAAAAATTCCAATTTCAAAATATTTATCAAAATTGATTAAAATTCATAAATTCGATAAATCTAGATTAGTTTCGAAGGGTGATGACTACCAGGTGTTATTTACTGCTGCCGGAAGTAAATCTAGAATCATTGACAGAACATCTAAAATTCTCGGTATAAAAATAACTAAAATTGGTAAAATCATACATGGTATAAAAAAAAGCCGTATAATTGATGAAAAAGGTAAGAAAATACTGCTCAAAAACAAAGGTTATATTCATCAATTTTAAAGTTAATTATTGTCTTTTTTAGCTTTTTTTGTATTGTCCGGGCTTAAAATTTAACAACCAACAACCTTAAGGTTTATATGAGCACAACAGTCGAGACTATATTATTATACACTATTGCAGCTGGTTTTTTATCTATTGTTTATGGATTTTTTACTGGAAAGAATATTTTAAATCAGAGTGCAGGTAATGCAAAAATGCAAGACATTGCATCAGCTATTCAAATTGGAGCAAAAGCTTACCTTGCAAGACAATATAAAACAATTGCGATTGTTGGTGTTGTTGTTTTGGTAATTGTAAGTATTGCATTTAGTCCTTTAGTTGGTCTTGGTTATCTTATTGGTGCAACTTTATCTGGTATTGCTGGTTATGTTGGTATGTTAGTTTCTGTCGAAGCTAACGTAAGAACTGCAGAAGCTTCTAGAAAAGGCCTTGCTCAAGGTTTATCTGTTGCATTTAAGTCTGGTGCTGTTACTGGAATGTTGGTTGCTGGTTTGGCATTGTTGTCTATTGCTGTTTATTACTTTTTCTTATTAAAATATAATGTTGATGAAAGAGAAATTGTTAATGCACTTGTTGCTCTAGGATTTGGTGCATCTTTAATCTCAATTTTTGCAAGATTAGGTGGTGGTATTTTTACAAAAGGAGCCGATGTTGGTGCTGACTTGGTTGGTAAAGTAGAGGCTGGTATCCCTGAAGATGACCCAAGAAATCCTGCTGTTATAGCTGATAACGTTGGAGATAACGTTGGTGATTGTGCTGGTATGGCTGCAGATTTATTTGAAACATATGCTGTAACAATTGTTGCAACAATGGTTCTATCATCAATATTTTTTCATGGAGATATGAACATGATGATTTATCCACTTACTATTGGTGGAGCATGTATCTTAACTTCAATCCTAGGAACTTTCTTCGTTAAACTGGGAAAAACTAAAAATGTAATGAATGCTTTGTATAAAGGATTTGTTGTCTCTGCATTAGCTTCTTTAGTAATTTTATATCCAGTTACTGATTATGTAATTGGTTTTGCAAATGAATATACTGTAAATGATAAAACGTTTACTGGCATGAGTTTGTATTATTGTGGAATAATTGGTTTAGTTATAACTGGTTTACTGATTTGGATTACAGAATATTATACTGGTACAAATTATAGACCTGTAAGGTCAGTTGCAGCTTCTTCTACTACTGGTCATGGAACAAACGTTATTCAAGGATTAGCTGTTTCTATGGAAGCTACTGCTGTTCCAGCATTAATCATTGTGGCTGGGATTTTAGCTACAAATTCAATTGCAGGACTTTATGGTATTGCTATTGCGGTAACTACTATGCTTGCATTAGCTGGTATGGTCGTAGCTCTTGATGCTTATGGTCCAGTTACAGATAACGCAGGTGGTATTGCTGAAATGTCTAAAATGGACAAGAAAGTAAGAAAGACTACAGATGTATTAGATGCTGTTGGTAATACAACTAAAGCTGTAACAAAAGGTTACGCTATTGGTTCAGCAGGTTTAGGTGCATTAGTTTTATTTGCTGCATATGTTGAAGATATTAAACACTTTTCAGGTGTGGCTGGTTCAAAATTAGAAGGAATAGTTGTAACATTTGATTTATCAAATCCTTATGTTGTTGTTGGTTTGTTAATTGGGGGAATGCTTCCATATTTATTTGGATCAATGGGGATGCAAGCAGTTGGTAGAGCAGGTGGAGCTGTTGTTGTCGAAGTTAGAAGGCAATTTAAAAAATATCCTGGGATAATGAAGGGAAAACAAAAACCAGATTATGCAAAACTTGTAGATTTACTAACTCAAGCTGCAATTAAAGAAATGGTAATCCCATCTTTATTGCCAGTTTTATCTCCAGTTGTTCTTTATTTTATAATTTTATCTATTGGTGGCCAAGTTGCAGCTTTAGCGGCTGTAGGTGCTATGCTTTTAGGAGTAATTATCACAGGTCTATTTGTTGCCGTATCAATGACAGCAGGTGGCGGTGCTTGGGATAATGCAAAAAAATATATTGAAGATGGAAATCATGGTGGAAAAGGTTCAGAAGCTCATAAGGCAGCTGTAACAGGGGATACCGTAGGAGATCCTTACAAAGATACAGCTGGACCTGCAGTTAATCCAATGATTAAAATTACAAATATAGTTGCATTATTACTATTAGCAATTATCGCTGGCTAATTTCTTTACGCTTTTTGGCCCTCACTCCAAGAGGGTCATTAATCTTTTGTCTCATGCTGGACATAAATTCATAAATAAATGAATTTTTCTTGAATCCTGCTTGAGTAGTGGCCTCAACTATTTTAATATTTTCCATGTCATCTTTATTGTAAAATTCTTTTTTTTTAAGGATTCCATAATCATCAATTTCTAAGACAAGAACATCATTTTTGTAAATTTTCATTCTGCCTAAATTTTTTAATTCAGATTGAGTTTGTTTTCTTTCTATATAAATCCAAATATCATTATCAAATTTGCTTGTAGTTGAGGGGTTACCTAAAATTTTAGTTATATCATTTTTATTGGCCTCATTAACTATAAGTGCTGCCTGTTTTTTTTCTAAAAATGGTACGCCATGATGTTTTACAACATTTTTAAAAGAACAATTTGCAACTATTAATGAAAGAAAAATTATATATAATATTTTAATCATGGATGAAAAATATCTTTATATTTATAACAATTTAATTAATTACACTAGAAATAAAGATTTATACAAATCTTTAAAAAGAGAAGACAATTTTTCAGATCGTTTAACCCTATTTTTATTGCACTTTTCCTTTTTTCTTAAAAACTATAAAAATGAAGAAAATAAGATTATTTTACAAGAGATTTATGATTTTAACTTTAGACAACTTGAATTAAGTATAAGAGAAATTGGCTACGGTGATCAATCAATTAATAAAAAAATGAAAGATTATATAAATCTTTTTCATGCAATGGTTTCAGAAATTCACTTTTGGGAGGATCTAAATAAATCTGAAAAACTTAAAAAATTTTCAGTTTTTTTGACTGATTTTGATGATATTGATCATTTGCTTGACTATTTTGAACAATTTAATGAAAATTTATCAAAAAAAACTTTGAATTCTTACCTAAAAAGTGTAAGTAACCCATAATTATGGCTGTACCTAAACGAAAACAAACCCCTTCCAGAACTGGAATGAGAAGAGCTCAGACAATGAAATATTCAACTAAGAATATAGTTGAAGATAAAAAGTCAGGTGAATATAGGCTTTCTCACCACCTTGATCTTAAAACTGGGATGTATAAAGGCAGACAAGTTTTAGATCCAAAAGAATAATAATATAATCTATAATACAATTATCTATAATGTCAGATATGATTAAAATTGCAGTAGATGCAATGGGTGGAGATGGCTCACCAAAAAAAGTAATTGATGGGATAGTGCTTAACCATCAATCAAATGTAAATGTATTTTATAAGATTTTTGGTGATCAAAAAAAAATTACACCATTAATAGATGGAAAAATTAATAAAAAATTCTATGAAATTCTTCATACTGATAATGTTGTTAAAAGTACTGATAGTCCCTTGGAAGGTGCGAAAAGAGGTAAAGATACAAGTATGTGGCTTGCAATTGAAAGTGTTAAAAACAAAGAGGCTGATATTGTTGTGTCAGCAGGTAACACGGGTGCACTACTAGTTATTTCTAAATTAAATCTAAAAATGATAGAAAATATTGATAAACCAGCTTTATCAGCTCTATGGCCTAACAAAAAGTCAATGAGTGTTGTTTTGGATTTAGGAGCAAATATAGAATGTAGCTCTAAAAACTTATTAGATTTCTCAATTATGGGCGCATCTCTATACACATCGTTGTACCCAAATGATAAACCTAATGTAGCTTTATTAAATATAGGTTCAGAAGAACTTAAAGGAAATGAAACTATAAAAGAAACTTATCAAATTCTTAATGATAAAAAACCTGACAATTATGATTTTGCTGGTTACATCGAAGGAAATCATTTAATGGATGGTGAAGTTAATGTTATTGTTTCAGACGGTTTTACAGGTAATGTTGCATTAAAAACAGCAGAAGGAACAGCAAACTTTATAACCAGTGAACTTAAAAAGGCTATGACAGGATCTATTATAGGTAAAATATCTTCACTTTTAAACATATCCAATCTTAAAAAATTTAAAAAGCGACTTGATCCAAGACTCTATAATGGGGCAATATTTATAGGTTTAGATTCACCAGTTGTTAAAAGTCACGGTGGTACTGACTATATTGGCTTTTCGAACTCTCTAGATGTTTGTAATAGAATTGTAAAAGGTAATTTGATAGAAAAGATTAAGCAAAATATTTAGATAAATGAGAATAAACTTAACTAAAAAAGACTTAGTTAATTTAGTTTATATGCAACTAGGTTTTTCAAAACAAATATCAGAAAATCTTATTGAAGATTTTTTATCAACTATTGTTACAAACATAAAGCACGAAAAAAAACTTAAGTTATCTAAATTTGGAACATTCTCTATTAGACAAAAAAAATCTCGTATTGGAAGAAACCCTAAAACCAAAGAAACTAAGACAATATCAAGCAGAGAAGTAGTTTTGTTTAAACCATCAAAAGAATTTAAAGAATTTATTAATTTAAAAAATAATGGATAAGTTAGACAGCGCTTATAAGACAATAGGCGAGGTTGCAAAAATTCTTAAACTTAAGTCTAACAAAAATGGTATTTTACCGACACATACAATTAGATTTTGGGAAACACAGTTTAAACAAATAAAGCCTAAAATTTTAAATGCTAATAGAAGATATTATGATGAAA